>CAYNUM010000064.1:7021-8806 GCA_964400025.1 uncultured Croceivirga sp. | reverse complement strand
ATTCTTCCGTCAGTTCTTGATTGACTATGGCCGCCTTTTCTTGAATAAGACTTATAATCGAATCTGTGACTTTTTCATTTGTGCCATTTGGCATGAGTAGTTCTACGGCCACCCTATCACTGGCGATACGAGGGAAAAAGGCTGTTCGAATAATACCCCCACCTATTGAACCGAACGTGAGAAATAGTGCCAACACAAAAAAGGAGAAGGTCAACATCTTATATTCCAATGCGAAGCGAAGTACTGGGCTGTACAACTTGTCACGCATCCAAGCCATAGACTGGTCGCCTAATTTGTTAATGACCCTAAGTTTGGCAAAAACCTTACCAATACCATTCTTTGGAGCATTATTTTGCTTTCTTAGCGCCTTTGAGTGTGCTAAGTGAGCTGGTAGTATGATTAAAGCCTCAACCAGTGAAACGACCAATGTTAGAATAACGATAACAGAGACTTCGCCAAAGAAATCACCGATTCTACCATCTAGGAAAAGGAATATCGAGAACGCCAATATTGTAGTAACAATAGCTGATACGATTGGAGGTATAACCTCCATGGTACCATCTATCGCTGCTTGAATTGGCTTTTTCCCTTTCTCGTAATGTTGGTAAATATTTTCTGCAATTACGATGCCATCGTCGACCAAAATTCCGATTACGATAATCATTCCAAACAATGAAAGTACATTGATTGTAACATTTAACATTGGCGCAAACACGAACATACCCAAGAACGCAACCGGTAAACCAAAAGCCACCCAAAATGCTAATCGGGTATTTAAGAATAACGACAGGAACAACAATACCAATATCATTCCCATGATGGCATTTTCAGTAAGTAACTGGGTTCGTTGGGTAAGTGTCGTAGAAAGATCACTAACCACGTTTAGCTGCACATTGTTGTACTTCTGGTTAAATTCATCAAGATCTACCCGTATGGGTTTCAAAAATCCCTACATATTCCTTAACCTTTTCGGCTGAACCAATTAGGTCTTCTGTATTGGTACTGGTAATCGTAACACTAACTGAAAGATCACCATTGTAATACGAAGCGTTGGGAGTTTCGGAAAAACGATCTCGTATTATAGCGACATCTTTCAGTCGTATTGTTCGACCGGAAGCATCTCCTCGTACTATTAGATTTGAAAGTTCCTTACCGTAATATGAGCGATTATTGGCGCGAATAAGGTACTCTTCAGCATTGGTTTTGATATTACCCCCTGTAACCAACAGATTCGCGTTGGCAACCGCCTGAGCAACCTCATTAAAAGAAACATTGTAGGCCAATAGGTTATTTTCATTAACCGCTATTTCAATCTCTTCTTCCGGATATCCTGTAATTCCGATTTGGGAAATACCATCAATTGCCCTTAAATCATTCTCTACCTGACGGCCAATTTGTTTTAGTGTTGGAAGGGATATTTGATCTCCACTTACAGCAAAGCTTATGGTTTGCCGAACAGCCTCAAGCTTTGAAACTACCAGCGGTTCCATTCCTGTAGGAAAGGTAGGTACGCGATCTACGGCGTTTTTAACCTCCAAAAGCATAAAATCAATATCGTAGCCTTTTTCAATCTCCACATTGATTGACCCAGAATTTTCTCGTGAAGTTGAGGTAACCCGGTCTACCCCTTGCAATCCTTTAAGATTGTCTTCAATCTTGAGTACAATTCCCTCTTCAATTTCTTGAGGTGAAGCTCCAGGATACGTAATGTTAATCAAAACGTTCTTGGATTCTGTCAATGGGAAAAAGGAAGACTTCAAAGACAAAGCGCCAACGATTCCAAAA
>CAYNUM010000064.1:0-7011 GCA_964400025.1 uncultured Croceivirga sp. | reverse complement strand
ATCACATAAGTGTTCTTAAACAAAACGAAATTCAAAATGAAAAACGAAATGATTATCACATTTACTGCGACGTGATAACGAATGAAATAAGAAATCAGCTTTCTCATTTGGATACCGGTTTATCGTTGCCCGCCCCAAAAACCTTTACAAGCATTCCTGCATACCCCCCAGTAATAGGTTTTGAAACGATTGTTTCTCCATTTGGTACGTCTTTTAGCACCACTTTTTTATCACTGAAGTAAACTGGAGAAACGTTGATTACGTCAAGTATGGAATCCCTTACCACAAAAATTTGATTTTCCTCCAAAAGCAGCGAACGATCAATTTCAATGGCGTTTTCTTCATTTCGCGCATTGAGATTGGCTTCAAGATATTGCCCTTCCCTGAGCTTATCTCCCTTCACCTCAATGAAGGCCGTAATTGTTTGGGATGTCTGGTCAACACGACCGTTAATTCTAATGATTTTACCAACGAACTCTTTGGTTTTTTCTAGGTTGGATAAGGTTACCGTTTCACCTACACTTAGGAAATCAGCATAACTTTTGCTTATGGCCACTTCAAGCTCATAAGTGCCCGTTTCGATGAACTCCCCCAACTTTTGACCTGCGCGCACCAAAGTGCCTTCGGTGACCGATGCTTCTGTTAGAATTCCCGTAAAAGGAGCATAAATCGTATACTTTGAAAGACGTTGTTCTAAGTTTTTGACATTGTAATAATTACTAAAAATTCCTTTACCCGTAATAAAATATTTCTCTTTATCAGAAGAGATTTCTGGAAGCTTTGGTGTAGCCTTTTCCATGTCAAAATTGGAAAGATACTGTTGCCATTTAGGAAAGTACTCAGGGTAATCCAACTGCAGATCGGGCATAATTGAGGTCACCAAATTGTATAGGTTACTTTTCGCTGATTGTACACTGGCGTAATATTCAGAGGCATCAATTTTGATCAAGGTCTGCCCAGCATTGTAAGGTTGGCCCGGTTTAAATAATTTACCACCAGACCTAAAGACACCCTGAACCTCAGCGAACAGTTCTACCCGTCTTTTGGCAACTAGATTTCCATTGGCGGGTACCATAATTGGAACACTACTGTTGGAAACCGTATCAACGAAAACGGTTTTAATAACTTTCTGTGGTTTTGGCCTTCTATCTTCTTTGCTATCAGCAATCACCCCAGAAAGGAAGAATGCCAATCCTATCACTATGATTCCGAGAAGAACCGAAATAATGGTTTTGCGCATGGCGAGTCACTTAAGTGTGTGCAAATCTATCGTCTTGATCATGTGCTCTTGGTTAAAGATTTCATAAATTAAATGGAGAAAGCGGCTAACGTCAAAATCGGGGATACGAACAACAAATAGGTGAGGTTAAAGAACAAAAAAAGGGGACACACCTCTGCGTCCCCCGAACCAAACAAACTAAAGTATAACTAACTACTCATTATCGTTATCATCTTCAAATTTAGTATCCGCCATTCGTGTACGTGTTTTTTGAAGATTAATGTCTTTATATGGACTCAAGCTTTTATCGTCAGTATCAAAGACTAAAAACTGTTTCGCATCCATTTTCTGCAATCCCTTAAAGGAATTGAATCTATTGTTTTGTATCTGTAGAATTTTAAGACTAGCCAACTGTCCAAATTCTTCCGGTATTTCGCCACCCAATTGATTATTGGCCAATACCAACTCTTTAAGTTGTTTCAGATTTCCAAATGCTTCGGGAATATTGCCCTCTAAACTATTTTCAAACAATCCCAAGATTTCCAATTTGGTCAACTCCCCTAAAGAATCCGGAATCAATCCTTTAAAATTATTGCTCGACAGGTTCAACACCCGTAGGTTCTTAATATCACCTAAACTATTCGGAAGCGGGCCTGTCAAAAAGTTGTTGAACATCGAGAATTCTTCCAAGTTCTCTAGCTTGCCTATCCCTTCGGGCAATCCACCTTTCAATCTGTTCATCTCAAGTTTTAAAACCTTAAGGTTCTCAAGTCTCACTATGTCTTTGGGCAGAACACCTGTAAGATTATTGAAGGCTAGATTTAAATGTTCTAAATACTTAAGATTACCTATGCTTTCAGGTAAAACACCATTCAAATTATTATTGAATAAGTGTAGCTCCACCACATGATTATCTTTTATGGTCACTCCCTTCCATGTCTCTATGGAAGAATTGATGTCCCACGTGGAATTCCACTCCGCCCCATCAGTTAGCTCATACAAATCCAAAAGTGCCTTTTTTTCAGACTTTGAAATCGAAGAAGCCGAGGCTAAACCCAATTGGGTGATCAACATAATTACCAGTAAAGATGAAAGAGAAAACCTCATTTTGTCATCATTAATTAGTAGGAATTCACTTACAAATTAATAATTGCATTTTCTCATGGGCAAATTATACCGCTCCTAATTTTGATTTTTGTTGTGAAGTGAAAACCAGCTGTGGTGAACGTAGAGAAATTGTATGTAATACTTTTCTTACTTATTGGATTCTATCTCATTTGATAGCGTTTCCCACTCTTCCATAAGCGTATTGAGTGTTTCCTTTTTACTATGGTATCCGTTAAAAAAACTTGGGTCGGCAACAGTCTGTTCATATTCCATTAGAAGTTTATGGTCCATTTCGCCGATTTCTTTCTCAAGGGCAGTAATCTTTTTTTCTATACTCCCCAATTTATTTTTCAAAGATTTCAGTTGCTTTTGCCGCTGGTAATCATTTTGGCTTCTATCCGATTGATCTTTAGGCTGAGAACTTATTTTTTCGCTCTTTTTTTCGATGGCCCTAAAATCCAAAGCGTTTCGCTGCACCAAATATTCATCAATATCACCTAGAAACTCCTTTACCGCACCATCACGAAATTCAAATACTTTTTCAGTTAAACCCTGTAGAAAATCACGATCATGCGACACCAAAATCAAAGTCCCTTCAAAATTGTCAAGTGCCCGTTTTAAAACATTCTTCGATTTTATGTCCAAGTGATTGGTAGGCTCATCCATAACCAACACATTAAAAGGCTGCAACAGCATTTTGGCCAAGGCCAACCGGTTGCGCTCGCCTCCTGAAAGCACTTTTACCTGCTTATCAACATCATCACCCCGAAATAAAAATGCGCCCAAAATATCGCGAACCTTGGTTCTGTTCGTCTCATTTGCTGCATCAAGCATTAATTCATGAATGGTCTTGTTCTCTTCAAGATGGTCCGCCTGGTTTTGGGCAAAATAGCCAAGTTGTACATTATGACCTAGTTTCAAATCACCTTCATGTTCAAGTTGACCTACAATCATTTTGGCCAGTGTCGTTTTACCCTGCCCATTTTGGCCAACAAAAGCAACCTTGCTTGAACGCTCAACCAAAAGATTCACATTATCCAACACTTCCTTTTCACCAAATCGTTTAGCTAGATTTTCACCTTCGATAACGACCTTACCTGGTTGCACGGATAATGGAAAACGAACGGTCATTACTGCATTGTCTTCTTCATCGACCTCAATACGTTCCATTTTATCGAGCTTTTTGATCAACGATTGTGCCATGGAAGCCTTGGATGATTTTGCACGAAACTTTTCTATTAAACGTTCGGCCTGTTGAATCTCCCTTTCTTGGTTCTTTTGGGCATTCAATTGTTGCTCACGCATTTCTTGCCGCAAAACAAGGTACTTTGAGTAGGGCTTGTTATAATCGTAGATTCTGCCTAAGGATATTTCAATGGTTCTATTCGTTACATTATCCAAGAACATTTTATCGTGTGAGACAATGACAACTACCCCAGGATACGTCTTAAGAAACTGTTCCAGCCAAATAATGGATTCAATGTCCAGGTGATTGGTCGGCTCATCCAATAATAGCACATCATTGTTCTGCAACAGTAGTTTGGCCAATTCGATTCGCATGCGCCAACCCCCAGAAAATGTCTCGGTGGGGTTTTCAAAATCTTGACGTTTAAATCTAAGACCTAAAAGTACTTTTTCTGTATCTCCTTGGTAATTATATCCGCCGAGGATTTCATAGCGGCCTGTGATATCGCTAAGATCAATCATTAATTGATTGTACGAATCACTTTCATAGTCTTCTCGTTCGGCCAACTGCTTGTTAATATTTTCCAGTTGCGACTCTAGCCTTTTAATCTCTTGAAATGCCTGATAAGCCTCTTCCAGTACGGTTCGGCCCTTCTCAAAATCAATATCTTGCTTTAAAAAACCAATTTTGACCTCTTTATCAGAGGCGATAACACCAGTATCGGGTGCCATTTCTTTGGAAAGTAACCGTAACAAAGTGGATTTTCCGGCCCCGTTTTTTCCAATTAATCCCACCTTATCACCGGGGTTCAACCGAAAAGCTATTTCTTCAAACAAAAACTCACCTCCAAAGGAGACACTTAAATTATGAATATTGAGCATGAAATGTGATTCAGGTTACTTAAGGGCCCTACGCTTCTTCGTAACTTTGTAAAAACTCTTGCAAATGTTAAAAAAAGGCACAAAACTGTACAGTATTTTAACAGGAAGTTGTCCTAAATGCCATCACGAGAGCATGTATGAGAATCCCAATCCGTACATGATTACTCATATTTTTAGAATGCATGAAAGATGCTCGAACTGCAATACAAAATATAAAATCGAGCCTTCTTTCTTCTATGGCTCTATGTACGTAAGCTATGGTGTTGGAATTGCCTTTGCCGTAGCGGCTTTCGTAATAAGCTACCTAATTATTGGCACGAGTCTAAAAACTTCATTTATTGCAATAGTTGCCACACTGGTTCTTTTCTTTCCTGTAATACTGCGACTTTCTCGAAATATTTGGATCAATCTTTTTATAAAGTACGATAAGAGTTTAGCCAAAAAGGCTTAGTGATATTTATCGTCAAAGCGTTTAATATCCATTTCAGCATCTATAGGTTCTGAGCCTTCAATATAGTTGTAGAGCTGTTTTGAGGCAAATGGAGCAATTAACACCCCACGTGATCCAAAACCATTAAGAACAAATAATTCCTCGTGCTTTGGGTGCCTACCCACAAGTGGTCTTCGGTCTGTAACCGTCGGGCGCACTCCAGCAACATGATCTACTACTTCAAAATCACAGGTCAAAAATGTCCTTAACTTTTCGAGAAGCTCCTGTTTTGAGGCTTCGGTGGGTACACTGGTTTTATCTTTCCATTTGTACGTGGCCCCTATTCGATATAAATCGTCTCCCAAAGGAATGATAAAGACCGAAGATTTAATTACTGCTTCTTCTTGTAATTGCGGAGCTCTTATCGTTAACAATTCGCCTTTCGTCCCATTTAAAGGCAAATAGTTAAAGAAAGGGTTTCTTTTTAACCCAAACCCTTCGGCAAAAATGATTCGCTTTCCAATAAGGTCTTTATAGCTCACCTTATCCCTTTCAATCTTGAATTTCTGAAAGTCAAAGGCTTCCTCTTTAATTTTTTGGTTAGCTGAAAGATACGCACCATACGCTTCAATCAGCTTTTTCGTATCCACCCGACCGGTCAAGGCGACCTTCCCCATTCCTAAAGGCGCATCAATTGCAGGGTTATCGTTCTTGACTATCTTGGGAATCAAGAACTGGTTCAATCCCTTTTTATCACAGGCTTCAAACCAACCATTTTGTTCTTCGATTGATGCAAACCTTCGAAAAACAGGAACTTTATAATCTAGTTTTATCCCTAATCTTTTCTCCAAACGTTCGTAAAATGGCATTGCCCGTTTCATTTGAATATCAGCTTTCCACGCCAGGGTAAAACGTTTTAAAATAACGGGATTATAAAGACCTCCTGCCACTAATGAAGCCTGTTCAGAATTATCAGAAACCACCATATAGGTCTTACCGTTTTCCTCGAGTTGTTTACAAAAGGAAATGCCCGCTAGGCCAAGACCCACTATGATATAGTCAACATCCATGGGGTAAAGGTAGGAACTCATAAGGTCATTTCGAGTGAATGGAGAATTCTAAATAAAATTTTTCAAAAGATCAAAACTGGTTTCGGATTCCATCGCTCTAATCCTTCGGAATGGCAAAAGATAAATAATTGATAAAAAAAACGTCCCGAGAAAACTCGGGACGCTACTTTATTTGAATTGGAAAATATTATCAGGGGCTAGTAGGCCCACATATCCTGTTCACGATCTCTGACGGTCTCCTTAATTCGGTTGGCCTCCAGTAATTGGAACAAGGCATTATCAAAAATGTAGTCTTTGATTTCACGGTCTCCGTGAACGTTATCCTCTTTATAGATGACTCCGTTGAACCTACGGGCATTCAACAACATGTCATAAGAAATGGGCTGGGCCGAATTTCTATTGTTGAATACTTTGGCGTCATGAAGAATGTTCCTGGCACTCGGGTACCAAACCCAGAACAACTCCACCTTATTTTCGCCGGGATCAATAGACTCATCATCAATAAAGTTAACGTCAGGTGCGACAGGTGCTATACCGAGTAAACGATATTTCAACTCCCCTTGACGTTTGTCGAAGTACCAGATACCCTTGATTCGATACTCTTCAATATCGGCAGCGTCAATATTTCTTCGGTTGATAAACTCCTCAGAAATTTGCTCGCCTGCATTCAATTGCTCATACCCTAAATCGGTCGTATCAACTTTTTGTAAAGTGGCCTCCAATTCACCTAGACCTCCCATCTTTTCAGAAAAATAAGAGTCTTTGTAAATTTCAGTCAACTTACCGTTTTCAATATTCTTCATCAGAACATGGTACAACGACCTTCTATCAGCACCAATGTCTACAGTATCGGTAGGGTAATATAGCGGAAAGTTTACTCGCTCATCCAAGTCGATGGTTTCCCACACAGTCTTGGACCATAAGATATCCCTATCATCTACATAACCATAAGGCAATGGCGCATCGTCGTCTGCGGCTTTTTGCGCTTCTGTTTTTTGACCGATTTCCTCTGGCTTTTTGGCGTTCAAAATGTTAGCCTGTGCCATTAGGGAAACTGGTAAAACCCCCAGCGCAACAATCAAGATTACATTTTTCCAATTCATAATTGTCTTCTTAGT
>CAYNUM010000063.1:0-8834 GCA_964400025.1 uncultured Croceivirga sp. | reverse complement strand
AGTTTACTGCTGAACAGCTCGACGTACAACCTGATTATTTTGAACAGTTTTCCGAGGCCAATCCAAAAGAGGTTGCACTGATCGGGTTAAAACACATCAATCTTAGAGATGCCTCGAAAAAAATTGCCGATGCCCTTTGGGAGAAAGATACAGGCGGTGCCAGCGAAATTGACCTCAAACAGAACATAGCCGATTTGGCCGATGTTGATTTTGTTCATCTTCATAATCACTCGCAGTTCTCGGTACTACAATCAACCATGAGCACCAAAGATTTGGTGCAATTAGCTGCAAAAAATCAAATGCCGGCCGTTGCGTTGACCGACCATGGTAATATGATGGGGGCCTTTCATTTTGTAAAAGAGGTAAAGGCGCACAACAAAGCTGTTAAGGAAGAAAACAAAAAAGCTGAAGAAAACGGAGAAATCGCTAGTGGAAAGGAAATAACCCCAATCATTGGTTGTGAATTCTTCGTTTGCGAAGAGCACACGAACAAGTCGGTCAAAGACAATGGTTATCAAATTGTGCTGATGGCCAAAAACAAAAACGGATATCAGAATTTGGCCAAGATGGCCTCTTTGGCCTATACCGATGGCTTTTATTACGTACCAAGAATCGATAAAAAAGTTATCGAAAACTATAAAGAAGATGTAATTGCACTATCGGGCAATCTTTATGGCGAGGTACCCAATAAAGTATTGAATGTTGGTGAGAAACAGGCTGAAGAAGCATTGCTTTGGTGGAAAGAAACTTTTGGGGAAGATTTCTACTTGGAAATTATGCGCCACGGTCAAGAAGATGAGGATAGGGTCAATCAGGTACTCGTGCAACTGGCAAAAAAGCACAACGTCAAGTTGGTTGCTTCCAATAATACGTACTACGGTGAAAAACAAGATGCTGAAGCACACGACATTCTACTTTGTGTAAAAGATGGTGAGTTGGTCAATACCCCTATTGGCCGTGGTCGTGGCTATCGTTACGGTCTTCCGAACCAAGAATACTATTTCAAGTCCTCTGAAGAAATGAAGGATCTCTTCAAAGATCTTCCAGAAGCCATTTTCAACATTCAAGAACTCATTGACAAAATAGAGGCCTATGATCTTGCCAGAGATGTATTGCTGCCCAAATTTGACATTCCCAGCGAGTTTCAAAACCCTGAGGATGGGAAAGACGGAGGAAAAAGAGGAGAAAACGATTACCTGAGACATATTACCTATAAAGGTGCTAAAGAAAGGTACGGTGAAATCACTCCAACTGTTGAAGAACGTATTGACTTTGAGTTGGCCACCATTGCCAATTCTGGCTATCCGGGTTATTTCTTGATTGTTGAAGATTTCATTCGCGAAGCTAGAAATATGGGGGTTTCAGTTGGGCCCGGTCGTGGATCGGCAGCAGGTTCGGTGGTGGCCTATTGCCTGAAAATCACCAATATTGACCCAATTAAATACGACCTTCTTTTTGAGCGGTTTCTGAATCCTGACCGGGTATCGATGCCCGATATCGATATTGATTTTGATGATGAAGGTCGCGGCAAGGTCATGGATTATGTAATTGAAAAATACGGATCAAACCAAGTGGCGCAAATCATCACTTATGGAACCATGGCAGCCAAATCGTCCATTCGTGACACAGCCAGGGTGTTGGATTTACCATTGAATGATGCCGACAGAATTGCCAAGCTGATTCCTACCATGGGTAAGCTAGGAAAGATATTCGACAAAGAGGAAGCCGAGCTGAAAAAGAAGTTCAGGGCTGACGATATGCTCAAGATCAATGAGCTTTTGAACATTGCCGAAACCAATGATTTGGAAGGTCGTACTGTGAATATGGCCCGAGTGCTGGAAGGATCTGTTAGAAATACCGGTATTCATGCCTGCGGGGTCATTATCACCCCCGACGACATCACTAATTTTGTGCCGGTTGCTACCGCGAAGGATTCTGATTTATACGTTACCCAATTTGACAACTCGGTCGTTGAAGATGCCGGATTGTTAAAAATGGACTTCTTAGGATTAAAAACGCTTACCCTAATAAAAGATACCGTTAAAATCGTTAAGGCAAGAACGGGTAAGGAACTGATACCCGATGATTTTCCATTGGATGACGAAAAAACCTATGAACTCTTTCAACGTGGAGAAACGGTTGGCATCTTTCAATACGAATCTCCTGGTATGCAAAAACATATGAAGAGTCTAAAACCTACGGTTTTTGATGACCTTATTGCCATGAATGCCCTCTACCGCCCTGGACCGATGGAGTACATTCCAAGTTTCATTGCGAGAAAGCATGGAGAGGAGGAGATTTCCTATGACCTGCCTGAAATGGAGGAGTTTTTGAAAGATACCTATGGTATAACCGTTTACCAAGAACAGGTCATGCGACTGTCACAAAAATTGGCAGGATTCTCCAAAGGTGATGCAGACGTCTTGAGAAAGGCCATGGGGAAAAAGATTTTTGCCCTGCTCCAAAAGTTAAGACCCCAATTTCTGGATGGTGGTGAAAAAAATGGCCATCCACGCGACATACTTGAGAAGATTTGGAAAGATTGGGAAGCCTTTGCCTCATATGCATTTAATAAGAGCCACTCGACCTGCTATGCCTATATCGCCTATCAGACCGCTTATCTAAAGGCCCACTATCCTGCCGAGTACATGGCAGCAGTGCTTTCAAATAATATGAATGATATTAAGCAGGTTACCTTTTTCATGGAAGAGGCCAAACGAATGGGGTTGGATGTTTTAGGCCCTGATGTCAATGAATCGTACTACAAATTTGCTGTCAATAAAGACGAAGCCGTTCGCTTTGGTATGGGTGCCATCAAGGGGGTCGGCCGCTCAGCGGTAGAAGCCATTGTTGAAGAACGCAAAGAGAACGGCAGTTTTCGCTCAGTCTTTGATATGGCCAAACGAATTGACTTGCGATCGGCCAATAAAAAAGCTTTTGAAAACTTAGCGCTTGCCGGCGGCTTCGATTCTTTCGCAGACACCCATAGGGCACAATACTTTCATCAAGAGGGAGATGGCGTGAGCTTTCTTGAAAAGGTAATTAAGTACGGAGCTAAGTTTCAAGAGAACGAAAATTCTTCTCAGGTCAGCTTGTTTGGAGATTCAAGTGAAGTTCAAATTCCGGAGCCTATTGTTCCGCCATGTGAGGATTGGGGAACCATGGAAAAATTACGAAGGGAAAAAGAAGTGGTCGGTATCTATATCTCAGGGCACCCCTTGGACGATTTTAAAAAGGAAATTACAGCCTTTTGCAACACCGGCATCTCAGCGTTTAAAGATGACCTTGAAAGTTACGTCAATCGCGAGCTTACTTTTGCTGGCGTCATTACTGATGTTCAGCATCGTGTATCGAAAAACGGACGTGGCTGGGGATTGTTCACTGTAGAAGACTATACCGACACCCATGAGTTTCGAATTTTTGGGGAGGAGTATTTGAAGTTCCGTCATTTTTTGATGATCAATTCCTTCATTCATATTAAGGTTTACGTTCGTGAGGGTTGGGTCAACCGAGATACCGGTAAAAAAGGAGAACCAAGATTACAGTTTAATGAGTTCAAACAGCTTCAAGATGTTATGGATACCTATGCCAAGAAGTTGACCATTAAATTGAATGTGGCCACCTTACAGGAGAAGCGAATAAAAGCCCTGAAAGAGACGTTAGCCTCCCACAAGGGCAACCACCCGATCAACTTTATTATTTACGAAATGGAAGAGGAAATTAAGCTGAACCTTTCCAGCAGAAAACAAAAAGTTCACATCAATACAGAACTGTTGACAGTACTTGAAGAACAAGAGGTGCACTATAAACTAAACTAACATCAGTTTTTCCAATCTCCTGATAATCAAAATAGATGCTTAAGGCGTAAGGAAAGCCCTCTTGTTTTGACTAAATTTGCGAATCATAAATTTTCAGACATGGCACTAGAAATAACAGATGCAACTTTTGATGAAGTGGTTTTGAAGAGCGACAAACCGGTAATGGTAGACTTTTGGGCAGCTTGGTGTGGCCCATGTCGAATGGTTGGCCCTATCATTGAAGAGGTCAGTCAAGAATACGATGGCAAAGCCGTCGTAGGCAAGGTCGATGTAGATGCAAACCAACAGTTTGCTGCCAAGTATGGTGTTCGAAACATACCTACCGTATTGGTGTTTAAAGGTGGTGAGATTGTAAGCAGACAAGTAGGTGTATCTCCTAAAAAAGTATATACCGACGCCATCGAAGCGGTTCTTTAAATAGACACAGAACGAACTACGTTAAAAATTGATAAGGTCTGGTGAAAACCAGGCCTTTTTCTTTTATCTTGGTTTTGATGGATATAAAGTCTGAACTAAATCAAGCGAAGCTCTTCCAAAACCTTGAACTATTGGCCGGTCAGGTCGTTGAAGGATTTATAAGCGGTATTCATAAAAGTCCGTTTCATGGGTTTTCAGCCGAATTTGCCGAACATAAGATTTACAACACGGGTGAAAGCACTAAACACATTGATTGGAAGCTTTTCGCGCGTACCGATAAACTTTATACCAAACGCTACGAAGAAGAGACCAATCTTCGATGCCATATGATTTTGGATAATTCAGCTTCCATGTATTATCCCAACGTCAAAACACTTTCTCTGAACGATTTGAACAAAATTGGTTTTGGGGTGTTGGCCATTGCTGCTTTAATGAATCTATTGAAGAAACAGCGCGATGCTGTGGGTCTAAGCGTCTATGGGGAAACGAATAGTTTTTACGCACCTGAAAAAAGTAGTGAGCGCCACTTTCAAATGTTATTGTCCCAGCTGAACATGGTTGCTAATAATGATGAAGGGGAAAAACGGTCAAGAACCTATCATTTTTTACACCATATCGCAGAGAAAATCCACCGAAGAAGTCTCATATTCCTATTTACTGATATGTTTCAAACTGAGGTTGAGGAGGAAAAACTTTTCGAAGCACTTCGACATTTGAAATACAACAAGCATGAAATTGTCTTATTTCACCTTCTGGATAAAGAGTTGGAGCAACAGTTTAATTTTGACAATGCCCCGAAGCGCTTTATAGATGTTGAAACCGGTGAACATATCGATTTACATGCCGAAAATATTAAGGAAGCCTATATAACGGGAGTTGACCGTTACCTAAAAGCATTGAAGTTGAAATGCATGCAATACAAAATCAAGTATGTTGGTGTTGATGTGCGTTCTGATTTTTCAACCATATTAAATACCTTTTTGGTAGAGCGACAAAAATTTGTTTAGGGTAAAAAAAGTTTTGTCGAAACCGAAAGATGTAGGTATATTTGCCCTCGCTTTACAAAAAGCATTTTGAACAAGATTTGAATTTCGCTGTTGCGGAAGTCTGAATAAGATAAAATCATTGGTCTGGTAGTTCAGTTGGTTAGAATACCTGCCTGTCACGCAGGGGGTCGCGGGTTCGAGTCCCGTCCAGACCGCAAAGTTAAATCCCGATTCATTAGAAAATAATGTGTCGGGATTTTTCTTTTAGAAAATCTGCCGGCACGTCTCCTCAAATGTAAACCTAGTCTTGATTCTTTCTGATTTTGATTCTCAACTGCATTGAATTGAAGTTTTACTTCCCCGTCAGAAGTATCAAAAACATCTTTTAGCTATTCAACTATTCTTTCTTTTTAATAAGCTTATTTGTCCTTTTCTAAATCAAAAAGTGCGAAAACAGTAGCCCAAATCAACAATTACATGGGGTATTGCTCCATATTTTGCTAAATATCAATTGAAAACTGCCAAATTTCAATTCAGCTAAAATTTAGGTAATGGGAGATAATAGTTTTGATCTCGAAATAAATTTTAAACATAATCCCATTACAATGAAAGTTTTAAATCAAAAATCGCAGCAGTTATCTAATTTGAAAAGTACCTTGGTAAAGAATAGGTACAATCTACTGAATCTCTTAATCATCACATATTTCTTAAGCATCTTGGCGCTTTTTTCCAGTTGCAGTAGCGATGACGGAGAAACACCTGTGCAAGATTCGGTGGAACAACCCGTTGAAACTCCACCCCAACTTCCTACTTTATCTCTTCAGAGCGGGGAATCCGACCTATTCTTGGGAGTTGTAGGTGGTGCTTCCGAAAGTCTATTGAATCACACGGTGAAAGCAAATGTTCCAGAAGGATTGACCAGTCTCAAAATATCCAGGGTGTTAGCAGGTGAGACCGAGGAATATGTAACGATATCGGAAGGGAGTGCCGATTTTACCAAAGGTATGACCTCAATCACCTATCAATTGGATTACATATTTAATGAAAAAGATGTTGAACAGGAACTCTATTTCATCGCTGAAGTCCTTGACGAGGAAGGACAGACCACTTCGTTAAAGTTTGCGGAAGCATGGGTCAAGATGCCCCTTATCAAAAGTACCTTTTCACTTCATTCTTCAAAGAACGGCGGATTGAATCCACAATATTTACATTATCTTTTTATCAAAGGGGACGAAATCAAAGGTGTGCCAAACAATAAGGCTGTTCTTGATGAGAATGACAAGAACATTGCGGCAATACTGAGCTTTAACGATGATTCTGAATTCTACATCGCTTCTCCGACGGATATTGACGAAGGTATCTTGACCGATGCTATGCCATCTATAGCAAAGACAAAGTTTAAGTATGACGTTCTATCTGACCAACCTCTTTCATCCGTTTTCAATGAACTGAGTGTACATGAGATTGAGAAGAACTACGAAGATCTATTATTTTCAGAAAAGGACGAAAGAATTGAAAAGCTCACAGTAGGGAATAGATTCTATTTCAAGACTGCTGATGGAAGAATAGCAATAGTACAGCTCAACAGTATGCAGGACATAGGTGTCTATAACGTTTTTTACTTTGATATACTGATTACTCAAAACCTATAGAGGTTCCATCATTTGAGGTGACTGTTGGCCCCTGTGCCAGCAGTCACATTTTTGCCCTATCTTGGACGTAAATCCAACCGTATGCCAAAGATTACCCAAAACTCTGTTCGTTTTCCAGAGGGAGCGGAAGAAAAGTTCTCAGACGTCCTGATGTACTTTTCAGAATCCCTTTTGGACATCGAGGACGAAGAGGCCATACTTTGGGATTTGGCAAAGAACTGTATTGCTAAGCTAGGTTTTGTTGATTGTGTGGTATATCTCCTTGATGAGTCAAGGGACGTTATGATCCAAAAAGCAGCTTACGGTCCAAAAAACCCAAAAGATTTTGAGATATATGAACCAGTGGAACGTCCTCTGGGATTTGGCATAGTGGGACATGTGGCCGCATCAGGAAACGCAGAACTAATCCATGATGCCTCCAAAGATGAACGTTACGAAGAAGATGATGAATTTAGGTATTCTGAAGTCTGTGTTCCAATCATAATTGATGGTAAGGTAATCGGTATCATTGACTGTGAGCATCCTGACAAAAACTTTTTCTCGGACCACCATCTCCATATGCTCTTGACCATGTCCTCCATCACTGCAATAAAACTTAAAGGCCTAAGGACACAAATGAAATTGATAAAAGAACAGAATAAGGCTTCCCAGATTCAGAATCAACTGGTGGATTTGAAGTTAAAAGCATTTGGAACTCAAATGAATCCTCATTTTGTGTTCAATGCCCTCAATGCGATTCAACATCTTATCATGACCGATAACAAGCAAGGGGCATTCGAATATCTTTCGGCATTCGCCAAATTGATTCGTTTCAATTTAAATCAATTAGGCCAAAACAGTGTGGTTTTAGAAAAGGAGATAAGTGTGCTTCAATTGTATTTAAAGCTTCAAAAACTTAGGTATGAAAATGGGTTTGAATACGAGGTCAACAATAACCTGACAGATGACCAAAAGAACATAAAAATTCCATCTTTAGTCGTGCAGACACTCATGGAGAATTTGATCGAAGAAGGTATATTTCTTAAACGTACACAACAATCCCTTAAAATTACCTTCTCCTCTGTAAAAGATGGTGTTGAGCTAGGTGTTTCTTTTCGTTACCTACCTTCACAAGAACCTACCGAGTATGAACCCGAATACAGGGTGAATATGATGGAATGGCAAGACCAAGTCTCCCTTTTAAACCAAGTAAAAGAGTATGACATAAAAAAAGAAATTAATTTTATTGACAGTGAAACCGAAAAAGGCGTTGACATTTATTTGAGATTACCGAGTCTATGATCAGAGGGGTGACCGAAAAAGTTTTTCTGTGTACGGCAATTGTATTTCTATTGGGCAGTTTTCAATTGACCTTTTCTCAAAAAAAAATATCTCGAAGTGGTAAACTCCTAGAATTTGAAATTTACAAAACCAGGAATCAGAATGTCAACATCCAGGACATTCTAAGCAACAAGGTCAAGTTTATCAAACCCCATGATTTCCAAGGGAAAACACATCCAAAGGATTACTTCTGGATAAAAATAGATTTTGGGAAAGAGTTGGGAAACATTTCCAACGATAGTATATGGTATCTCAAAACTACAGGTTTTGCTTATGCCAGTATCTATCTTTTGAAGGATGGTGAAATTACAGAAAGTAAGTTTGGCCGTTTTGAGAATATGCCAAAAAGAAGATCTCTTTTAACATACCCAGGAACAGCATTTGAAAAAAGCTCATTGATTAATGGGCAATACATTTTTTTGAAGATTAAAAGGGCAGTTATTTTAGACAGCCCTTCAAGATGGAGAATTCTGTACCGCTCTGAGTTCAAAGAAGGACTGATAAGGGATTTCTACAATGACAGGGATATTGGATTTTTAAAACCTGTTTACATTTTCGCAGGAATATGTTTAATCATGTTCGTGTTAACACTTACCTACTTTTTGTATTCAAAAAGAATAGAATTTCTATACTACTCGCTA
>CAYNUM010000062.1:0-8972 GCA_964400025.1 uncultured Croceivirga sp. | reverse complement strand
GAATAGAGGTGGACGCGGACAAAAAGGAGCGACCACAAGAAATGAAGATTTCCTGGAGCATCTATTTGTGGGTACGAACCATCAATATATGCTATTCTTCACCCAAAAAGGGAAGTGTTTTTGGATGCGGGTCTTCGAAATTCCTGAGGGAAGCAAGACGTCTAAGGGTAGGGCCATTCAGAACCTCATCAATATTGAAACCGATGACAAAGTCAAGGCATTTATATGTACCCAGGATTTGAAGGATTCAGATTATGTCAATAGTCATTATGTAATCATGGCTACTAAAAAGGGTACGGTAAAAAAGACTTCGCTCGAGCAATATTCTCGACCTCGTCAGAATGGTATTAATGCCATTACCATTCGGGAAGAAGATGAGCTACTTGAGGCAAAATTGACCACGGGTACAAGTCAAATCTTCTTGGGCCTTAAATCTGGTAAGGCTATTCGTTTTGAAGAAAGTAAGACCCGTCCAATGGGTAGGAATGCCTCTGGCGTTCGTGGTATAACCTTAGCTGATAACAATGACGAGGTGATAGGCATGGTATCCGTTCATAATTTTGAAGATGATATCTTGGTCGTATCAGAAAATGGTTATGGTAAAAGATCTAACCTAGATGATTATCGCGTAACTAATAGAGGTGGTAAGGGCGTTAAGACCATTTCCATCACCGATAAGACCGGTGGTCTCGTCGCCATCAAAAATGTCAGTGATACCGACGATTTGATGATTATCAATAAATCAGGGATTGCGATTCGGATGGCCGTGGAAGATTTAAGAGTAATGGGTAGGGCAACACAGGGAGTGAAGCTCATCAATCTAAAGGGTAATGACTCCATTGCCGCGGTTGCCAAGGTGATGAAAGATGAGGATGCGGTAGATGAGATGGATATTATGGATATCGAGGTAAATCAGGAAGATGGCACGGCTCTTGATAATGATACCGATGGTGAAAATGAAAATAATCAATAAACACTAAATTTAATTTTATATTAAAAATGAAAACTAAAATTATTCTACTGATTGCACTCTCAATCTCAATGGTTGGGTTTGCACAAAAAGATGAAATCAAGGCTGCTGCCAAGGCTATGAAAACCGGCGATGCTGCTGGGGCAAAAGCCGCTTTGGAAGGTGCTGCAGGTTCCATTGATGGAGCTGATTCTAAATTGCAAGCACAGTACTATGCACTTTTGGGCGATGCTTCAAAACAACTTTCGGATTTTGAAGGCGCCATTAATGCATACAATAAGGTAGTTAGCGTTGAAGAAGCCAGTGGTAAGGTGAAGTTCACTGCTGATGCTAAAGCAAAACTAGGTCAAATAACCGGTGAATTGGTGAATGCCGCAATTGATGATAATAACAATAAAAAGTACAAAGAAGGGGCCACAAAGTTGTATCAAGCCTACAAATTGAGTCCTAACGATACCATTTATTTGTACTATGCGGCTAGTAGTGCTGTTAATGGCGGGCCTGACAACTACGATCAAGCCATTAAGTTTTACACAGAACTTAAAGATTTGAATTACGATGGTTCTGAAATTAAATACTCTGCAGTAGATGTAGCTACAGGAGAAACCGTTGATTTAGATGCGCAAAGCTATGAGTTGTATAAAAAGACCAATGCTTATAAGGATTTTAAAGAGGAGAAAACACCATCCAAGCGTGCTGAAATCGTAAAGAACATAGCTTTAATTTATCAGGAACAAGGCAAAAATGAAGAAGCACTTGCCGCTTATGACGATGCTTTGGCCAGCAACCCAAATGATGTGAATTTGGTATTGAACAAAGCCAATTTATACTACGCAATGGGTGATAAGGACAAATTTAAGGAGTTAATGGCCCAAGCGTCTGAAATGGCTCCAGACAATGCAGATTTATTGTACAACATTGGAGTTATCAATATGGAACAAGGTAATATGGTGGAAGCTCGCGAAGCTTATAAAAAAGCCTTGGATGTAGATCCGAATTATGTTAACGCTCTTTTGAACCTTTCCACAACCTATGTGAACGAAGGAAATGAGTTGGTTGATGAAATGAACAATCTCGGAACCTCTCGTGCTGATACACAGAAATACGATGAGTTGAAGGCCAAGCGTGATGATTTGTTCAATGAAGGTGCTGGTGTCTTGGAAACTGCATTGAAAAACACACCTGATAATGTGCAGATTTTGGAGCAGTTAAAGAACATCTATGCAGCTTTAGGTGATACCGAAGAGTTCATGAGAATAAAGAAGCTTTTAGGAGAATAGTCTTCTTTGAATAATTTAAAAATGCCCGGCATTCTATTTGCATGCTGGGCTTTTTTATTACACTACTTTTTTGATTACCCTGAGATTATGGGAATAGACTCTTTGGTCGGTATTGAAAATTCCGGTATGATCTAATCGGTCGATGCGCACATGACCAGAAGAATGAATGATATGGTTGTCTTTCAAAATAATACCCACATGGTTGATTGTACCATCTGAGTTATCAAAAAAGGCCAAATCACCGGGTTCGCTTTCCTCTATAAAACTTAGGGCCTCACCCTGAGTTGATTGTTCTTGGGTAGTTCTTAAAAGCCTTTGCCCATTGATTTTGTATACCATTTGTGCAAAACCAGAACTATCTATTCCGAAAGGTGTTTTTCCACCACTAAGGAAAGGGCTATTTAAATAAAGTAAAGCGGTCTCAACCAATTGTGATTTGCTCCATGCATTACCGTTATTTACCATTTCATCACATTGATGTCCCAAAAAAGTACAACTATCCAAACGAGAGCCAATGACCACTGGTAACAGTTGATTCTTTTCTGTGGTGACATACGAAAGAAAATCTGTATTGAATAAGCAGTCACTTGAAGAGGTCAACATACTATAATTCTCCTCTGAGATCTTATTTATTTGTGAATTTCTAACCCAGCCTTCAAAACCGTCAAAGAATAATTGTATCCTACTAAAATTCTTTCTTTCTTCTTTGATTTTAAATACCTCGCCGTAAAGGACTTGAGAGACCATTTTCGAAATGGGGTCCGCAGTTTCACGAACGGGAATAATACTTAAATGTCCAAGCCCATATTGCATATGCGCGACGGATAGATTAGCGTTCTACAATTAAGGCCGATGCGCCTCCACCACCGTTACAGATGGCCGCGGCGCCAATTTTCGCATTGTTTTGAGCTAAGACATGAAGTAATGTAACCACAATCCGAGCTCCTGAACACCCTAATGGATGGCCCAATGATACGGCACCGCCATGAACATTTACATTGCCATCGGTAAGTCCTAGTAGTTTAATGTTTGCCAATCCTACTACGGAGAACGCTTCATTGAATTCAAAGAAATCTACTTGGTCCATTGCAATGCCTGCACGGTCCAAGGCCTTAGGTAGTGCCTTTGCAGGAGCTGTTGTAAACCACTTTGGTTCTTGTGCAGCGTCGGCGTAACTTTTTATGGTAGCAATCGGTTTGAGATTTAATTCCTTAGCTTTTTCAGCACTCATAAGTACCAACGCTGCAGCACCATCATTTATAGTTGAGGCATTTGCTGCTGTAACGGTCCCATCTTTAGAGAATGCCGGTCGTAAAGCCGGAATCTTTTCTATTTTTACTTTCGTGTATTCTTCGTCCTCTGAAACCATTAAGGGCTCTCCTCTTCTTTGCGGCACTTCAACAGGTACAACTTCATCGGAGAATTTACCATTGGCCCATGCATTGGCAGAACGGTTATACGATTGTATGGCAAAGGCATCTTGGTCTTCTCTTGAAAAGTCATATTTCTCCGCACATGCGTCTGCACAAACGCCCATTGCATTTTGGTCATAGACGTCAACAAGTCCATCTTTTTGCATGCCATCAATAAGCGTTGTCGCCCCGAATTTTGTTCCAGTACGCATATGTAAATAGTGCGGTATTTGGCTCATATTCTCCATACCACCGGCAACCACTATCTCCGTATCACCCAAAGCAATGGATTGTGCCGCTTGCATAATGGCCTTCATTCCAGAGGCGCAGACCTTGTTCACTGTTGTACATGGCACCGTATCTGGTATCCCAGCAAAAATTGCCGCTTGTCTAGCAGGAGCTTGACCCGTTCCGGCTTGTACCACATTACCCATCAACACTTCATCTACTTCAATTGGAGAAAGACCTATTTTGTCCATGGCACCTTTAATAGCAATAGCCCCTAATTTTGGTGCAGGTATGCTGGATAGCGACCCCATAAAACTGCCTATGGGAGTCCGAACTGCGGACACTATGACCACTTGTTTCATTCGTTACATTTTTAATTCAACGAAAATACTAATTTTTGAACCCATTGGGGCCAACCTAAATTTTCTATTTTTGGCCTAGACAAAGGTATAGATGGGAAAATCACTCGATAGTTTTTATAAGAACCAGTCGCTTATTTATAAGTATTTTCTTTACCTTATTTCCGTAGTGCTTATCGTTTTCTTCTTCCCTAGGGGCGGAAAATTTAAATATGAATTTCAAAAGGGAAGGTATTGGCAGTATGAAAACCTATATGCCCCATTTGATTTTTCAATAAACAAACCCCTGGATGAGATTGAGGCAGAAAGGAAGGATTTGTCTGAAAATAAAACTGCCTATTACGCTTTCAATGATTCTTTGTATCAAAGCGTAAAAGGCGATTTTGAACGTCGCTATGAAAGTGAACTCAAAAACGAGGATTTTAGCTCGTCTTCAAAAGACTATTTTTTTGCTGTAGGAAATTCAGTTTTAGATAGCCTATACCGAATCGGTATTTTTCAAAACGCCAGAATTGAGAATCGTGTCGTACTGGTTCATCGCAACGAGGCCATTCCGTTAAATCCGAATCAAATTCTTGACGAACAAGATGCAGTTCAAAAAATTGCGGTATTTCTGGAAAATTATCCTGATGGGCCACTAGTCGAAAAACTAAACAGCTTATTGCGGGCGAGTATCAAGTCAAATGTTCGCTATGATAAAGATTTGACCGAACGTGCCCTTACTGATGAATTATCATCAATTTCCTTTACCCGTGGTGATGTTCCTGAGGGAAAACTAATAATTGCCAAAGGAGAGGTAGTAGAAGATGAAGAATTTAATGTACTCAATTCATTAAAATCTCAGTATGAATCTGAGTTATGGAAGGGTAGCAATGCGTATTACATTCTTTCAGGCTATACCATTTTGGTTGCCCTGGTATTGCTTATGCTTTTTCTATTCTTAAAGAAATATCGGAATGAAATCTACTCGAACAATAACAAGGTCACCTTTATTTTCTTCAATATTCTACTTATGGTATTTGTCACTACCATGGTGGTGAAAAACTTCGAGGAATATATTTATGCAGTACCCTTATGTATTTTACCATTAATTCTAAAGAACTTTTTTGATGCCAGATTGGGTCTGTTTGTACATGTGCTGACCATATTAATATTGGGCTTTGTCGTGCCCAATAGTTTCGAGTATATCTTCTTACAGATAATTGCTGGAATTGTAACCATTTTAACAGTTTCTGAACTATATAAAAGGGCGAATCTCTTTATCTCAGTAGGTCAGATTACGCTCATTTATATGGTTGGCTATTTCGCCTTTAACGTCATTCAAGAAGGAAATTTGGACAATATAGAATGGATAACCTTTGGTTTGTTCTTGTTGAATGGAATGATTACCCTTTTTGCCCAACCACTGATCTATGTTTATGAAAAGATTTTCGGGTTGGTATCTGATGTTTCGTTGTTGGAACTTTCAGACACCAATTCAGGACTTTTAAAAGAGCTCTCGAATAAGGCGCCAGGTACTTTTCATCATTCATTGCAAGTAGCTAATTTGGCCGAAGCTGCCGCTAATGAAATTGGTGCAAATGCCATGTTGGTCAGGGTGGGTGCACTCTACCATGATATTGGTAAAATGAATAGACCGGCCTATTTTACCGAAAATCAAATAACCAATGTCAACCCCCACAATGACATACCACCAAAAGAGAGTGCGAAGATTATTATCGACCACGTAATTGAAGGAATTGAATTGGCCCGAAAAAATAATCTACCTGATAGGGTTATTGATTTTTTAAGAACCCATCACGGCACCAGTGTGGTGTATTACTTTTTTAAAAAACAACAGGAGTTAGACCCCGAAGTAGAGGAAAAGGACTTCCGATACCCGGGCCCAATTCCGTTTTCAAAAGAAACAGCAATTTTAATGATGGCCGATGCTATAGAAGCAGCTTCGAAAAGCCTTAAATCGCCAACATATCCCATAATTGAAGAATTTGTTGAAAAAATTGTACAAGGTCAACTCAAGGCCAATCAGTTTCTAAATGCCAACATTACCTTAAAAGAAATTGAGGCCGTCAAGAAGGTCCTCAAACAAAAACTGACTAATATCTACCATCTAAGGGTAGAGTATCCCGAGTAAAAAACCGAAGGAATTCTACTTCTAGCTAAGTGTTAACAAAAAGACAAACAGTTTGTTAATCATAAGGGTGATAGTTATATTTGTTATAATCAAAAGTTATACTATTAATATTAAAAGTAAAGCTATGAAAATTAATTCGCTCTCTCTGTTATTGTTTGTTTTGTTTGTGAACTCTTTAGCTGCTCAAGACTTTGGGCCAGCTAACGATGAGTTATTACTTGAGCGCGAATTTTGGGAATCTGAACAAAATCTGAGTACTGCTTTAGATTCTCTTGCAATATGGCAAGAACAGGTACTGTTGCACACTGATAAGAAAGCTCTGGTGCCTAAAGACTATCTTTTCTTCAAAGCATATGTTCTGACCGGTCCGGACCAACTTCGTGTTAGTGCCAGTGATGTGCTCAAAATTGAGTTGCTCGATGAAAAGGGTACCTTAATAAACAGTCAATATCATAAGATTAGTAATGGCGCTGCACAAGGTTCCGTAATGATACCCAAGAAATCGAAATCAGGCAAACACTACCTTAGGGCATACACCCGCTGGATGTTGAACTATGGACCAGAAAATTTTGCTAAGGAAGAAATTACGGTTTTAGATAAAAAGAACGTTACGCCAAACTCTACAATAAATGAACCAGAAGTTGACATATTCCCTGAAGGTGGTGCAATAATGGCTCGACTGGAAAATCGTGTTGCTGTGCGTCTTAACAATTTGAATGGTGGCACAATTGAAGTACTCGATGACACTGGAAATGAAGTGGCCTATGTAAAGGATTACGGAAATGGACTCGGTACATTCTTACTGACCCCTGAAACCGGTAAAAAATACTTTTTGAAAATAGGAGATAACAAATTCCCGCTTCCCGATTCGGGCAACACGGGCTATACAATGCAACTCAATAATATTGGTGTCGAGAAAAGTATTGTAAAAGTGGCCGCAACAGAAAATGTAAAGAATCAGGAGATTTATTTAAGAGGAAGGGTGAACGGTATACAGTTATTCGAATCCAAAGTTGAGTTTGAAGATACCAATAGCATTGAAATCGACATTCCAAAAGCAAGTTTGCCCAATGGCATCATCCAGCTGCAGTTAGAGGATGAATTCGAACAGGTTTGGGCTACCCGACCTTTGCATATTGACAACAACCAACTTCATTTTGACATTGAAAAATCGATGGGAATTGATGGTGAAGTGGTTAAAATTCGCGTTACTGATGATGATGGAGCTCCTGTGAAAACAGAAATTTCGATGGCCTTGGGGCAACTTGATTATAGGGACAATATTGAAAATGACAGAAATCAACGTTTTGTAAATGATTTATTGGTATTGACCAATAGATTGCCTGAAAACAATGCCTTAAATAACATAGATGCCTTGCCCACCGAGATAAAATATAACTTTCAAAAAGGCCTTGAATTCTATGGTCGCGCTTATGATTTAGACGCTGTTCCTTTAAATAACACCAAAATTCAAATTGTAATCAGTGGTGAAGGAGACCCCCTAGGTTATGAGGTACAAACCAACGAGGATGGACTTTTTAAACTTTCGGGCCTGCAAATCGATGGTGCGGCAGATATGGTATTTAGAAGGATTGCAGAGGACCAACGCAATAAGTTTGTTAAAGTAGTGCCCTATCAATACGAGACGCCTCCTTTGACTATTAACAAAGTAAGTAATGGAGCCAATGGAGAACTTAGTTCGAAACAGTTTATCCCCAAAAAACAAGTGACGGAGTTCAGAGAAGATGAAAATGTAGATAGACTGATTTCATTGGAAGGAGTTACTCTGGTCGGAGAGAAAGTTAAGGTGAATAGAACGCCATCTGTCTATAATATCGAACCGAGACATGTCATTCGTCAGAATCCCGAGAGACCAAAATTTATGTCTGAGTTGTTTTTTAATATTCCCGGTTTGGTCGTGAGCGGGGGAAGGGATTTTCCATCCCTGGGACTTATAAATAGGGGAGGTACGGTATCTGGAAGTGGAGGTGGACCATTGGACAGTCCCGGTCCATTATGGATTATCGATGGTGTTAATGTTGGTTCTTCTACATTTTTTAATCCTGAATGGGGATTAACACATATTGACATAGACAGAATAGAAATTTTAAATTCTTCAGATGCTTCGATGTGGGGTTCTCGTGGGAATCAAGGTGTGATTGCCATTTACACTCGAAATGGAAGTGACGAAGAATATTTGAATCGAAAAAAGGGCCAGCTCACTTTTGAGGGGTACTCAAACTCACTCTCTTTTGAAGCCTATCAGAGTCAAGTTGTGGGCAAGAGAAAGAAGATTGAAACCAGCACGCTTTATTGGAACCCTTCATTGGTAACCGACGAGAATGGAGAAGCTATTATCAAACTGCCTAATGACTTAGGAAATGAGGCCTTAGAGGTGAATATTAATGTAGTTACCCCGGACGGAAAGATGGGGCGTCTGCAAAGAATATTGTAAAATTTATTGCTAGATAAAACCAAGTTTAAGTGGGGCTTTTCGCCTCACTTTTGGTTTTGCAAGGATATTTCAAAACTAGAATTCAAATAATTGAAAAAATAGTTGTTTCCTTAAAGTTGAAAAGGTATTTTTGC
>CAYNUM010000061.1:0-8973 GCA_964400025.1 uncultured Croceivirga sp. | reverse complement strand
CATGCTTTTACAGATGTGGATACCACGGTCATTGATAATTTGGGTTTTATATACTTTATGGCCAGCAGCTTTTAAAATCTCAGCTACTGAATAGCCCAACAAATTATTTCGAATATGCCCTAAGTGTAAGGGCTTATTGGTATTGGGTGAAGAGTATTCAACCATAAGGGCATCCTTCGAATTTGGTCTTTGATACCCAAAGTTCTCCTCTCCAACAATTGAATTGAAGAAGTTTAGATAGAAATTGTCGGCCACGACAAGGTTCAAAAACCCCTTCACCACATTGAACTTCGAGATTTCAACAACATTTTCCTGTAAATACTCCCCTATCTTTGTCCCCAGTTCGACCGGATTGCCTTTTACCACCCGTAACATAGGAAAGACCACAACCGTAATATCACCCTCAAAGTCCTTTCGGGTCGGTTGAAATTCCACAAAAGGTAATTCTGCTCCAAAAAGGGATTTCACCGCTTCTTTTACCTGTTGTTCCAATACCTGTTCTAACTGCATGTATACCGCATTTTCAGTGGGCAAAACTACATTTTTTGATTGGTTTTAGGGAAGTTTTAAGAAGGAACCTTATTCTATTGACTAATTTTAAAGATGCTATTGAACGTTTCGTATTCCAACCCTAAGATTACCCAGAAAATTGACGCCGAAGTGGGTAAGCCCTTCACCCTCAAAGAACGCTTTAAAATGGGCGGCATTGGTTCCCCAAAGCTTGAAATTACTGAGGCTAGTGTTGAAATTAGAAACCTACTGATTCTTGATAACAATGCCGATTGCTGCAATATTGAATTGAGGCCTAAGGGCATCATCGTTGGGTTTCGGTCACTTTTGGAATCTTATGCATTGGTTATCCCCTTCTATAAGCTAACTCTCTATAAAGGTGATTTTGCCGTTTACTCCATTTATAAGGATAATTACTTCATAAAAGTTCGTTCAGACACCAAGGCCATCCAGAAATTCTTCAAAAAAATTTTAGAACAAAAGGCTGACAATGCCCCAACAAATATTGAGGATTTATGAAAATCTTGCTAACCGGTGCAAACGGTTATATCGGCATGCGTCTCATTCCACAGTTGCTGGAATTGGGCCATACTATCGTATGTACCGTTAGGGATGAAAAGCGACTTTCCATTGATAAGGAAACCCGTTCTAAAATTGAGGTCGTTGAAATTGACTTTTTAAAAGATCCTGAACCCGATAAAATTCCCAAAGACATTGATATTGCCTATTTCTTGATTCACCTGATGACCGTAAGCACAAAGAATTTTGATGAACTGGAAGCACGGGCAGCCCAAAACTTTAACACCTATGTTCGAGATACCGCAATCAAACAGGTCATTTACCTGAGCGGTATTGTCAATGATCATAACCTTTCAAAACACCTTTGGTCGCGCAGAAATGTAGAAGAAATACTTTCTCAAGGGAGTTATAACCTGACCGTACTAAAAGCGGGCATTATTGTGGGTTCAGGAAGTTCTTCTTTCGAGATTATTCGTGATCTCTGCGAAAAATTGCCATTGATGATTACGCCCAAGTGGGTTTTGACCAAGTCACAACCCATTGCCATTCGAAACGTTGTTCAGTTTTTAATAGGCGTTTTGGGTAATGAAGAGACCTATAATGACTCTTTTGATATAGCAGGCCCAGACATTCTTACTTATAAAGAAATGCTGCATCAATATGCTGAAGTGAGGGGTTTCAAAAATTGGATTATTACCGTGCCCGTCATGACACCCAAACTGTCATCCTACTGGTTGTACTTTGTTACCTCTACCTCTTACAAATTGGCCCTCAATTTAGTTGATAGCATGAAAATTGAGGTTATTGCGAAAGACAATCGATTGGAACAGTTACTTGGTATCAAAACCTACAGTTATAAGGAAGCTATTGATATGGCCTTTAAAAAAATTGCCCAAAATCTGGTGGTAAGCAGTTGGAAGGATAGCATGGTCAGTGGTCGTTTCAATAAAAATCTTGAAAAGTACATCCAGGTACCGAAATATGGTGTCCTTAAAGATGTGCAGTATAAAAAGGTTGACGATGTAAAAGGTACCCTAGATAATATTTGGCGTATTGGTGGCGAAACCGGCTGGTATTACGGAAGTTGGCTATGGAAAATACGGGGTTTCTTGGACAAGCTCAATGGAGGCCCAGGTTTACGAAGGGGGCGCACGAACCCTGACAAAATATTTCCTGGTGATGCATTGGATTTTTGGCGGGTTTTGTTGGCCGATAAAAAAGGGAAACGCTTATTGCTTTTTGCTGAAATGCGGTTACCCGGTGAGGCATGGTTAGAATTCAAAATCGATGATCAAAACGTTCTACATCAGGTGGCCACTTTTCGACCCAGAGGTTTATGGGGGCGTCTGTATTGGTATAGCGTTCTTCCGTTTCACTATTTCATTTTTGGGGGAATGATCCGCAATATTTCCAAAACCTGAAACAAAAAGCAAAAACATTCGTCTATCAGGCAACCCTTTTGTAATAATTTGAGTCTGTTACTTAGAGATCATCAATCAAAATATATGAAAATCAAAATACTCCTCTCACTGGTTCTCTTTGCTGTACAGCTATCAGCGCAAACCTATTCTTCGAGACTGTTGGATGCCAAGACCAAAAAAGGCATTCCCTATGCCACAGTTGAATATGGGAAGAATCAAGGGGTTATAACCAATGAAGAAGGAACGTTCAGTTTTTCAATTGAACAAACACAAAATACACTTGACTCCGTTTATGTTTCCAGTATGGGATATTCCAAAAAGGGACTAGCTTGGGAGGCGCTGAAGGACAGTGTTATTCTACTTCAACCCGAGGCCATTAAATTAAATAGTGTCTATGTTTTTGACGAAGAACTAAATGTCGAAGATATTGTGGAACGAATGAAAGAACGGCTACCTCAAAATATTAATACAGACGCTCTAAAACAGCGTTATTTTTTACGTCAATCGGTATTTGGGAATATTCAAAAAGTTGATTTCGGATTTGAAAAATCTTCTATTGAAGAACTGAACAAAGAACTCATTGACAGCATAGCGATGGCCATACCTCGTAATTCCTATCATTATACCGAAACCCTCGGCGATTTCTACAAAACTGACAAGGCCTACAAGGTAAACGTTTTAAAAGCTGCTGAGCTTTATGACAAAAAAGACATCGGTTCTTTTGAGGATTTAGGAAAGCGCATGGAAGTCATGTTCAAAAGAAATATAAAACCAGATTCATACCTCAAAATAAAGTCCGGTATTTTCAGTGAAAAGGTGCAAGTAGAAGAAATGATGGAAGATCTGGCCTCAGATGAAGAAAATTCAGAAAATGCCGAAGCACTGGAAAAGGAAATTGAACGTGATACGGTTTCTGGGGTTGTTGAAGGTCAAAAGCACATCTTTGATGAATTGCTTACCGAAGTATTCTATCAAGAAGATACCAAGTTAGATATCATTGACAAGACCCGTAAGTATGAGTTTGAACTAGCAGGATATACCGATATTGACGATATGGGGGTTTACGTGATTGATTTTAAACCTAAGGGAGGAGCTGATTTCAAGGGGCGTGTTTACATCAACATTGAAGATTATGCCGTAATGCGAATTGAATTCGAAAACTTAAAAAACCTGCGGAATTTTAGGCTACTGGGAATCTTTTATCGCGAAACATTATACAAGGGCAGTATGCAATTTGCCAAACTATCAAACGGTAAATACGACCTCACCTTCGCAGATTTCAATTTCGGACGTTGGTTTCGTTTTGACAGACCTTTAGATGTTATCGAAAAGAACAAAAATGTAAAGGGTCGCAGAAAGCAAAATGAACTCAAGCTTAATATTGATTTCAGAATGACGAACACCAATAAATGGGAGTTGGTCGTCTTTGAAAACACCTTGATTGATCAAGGTCAGTTTGATAACTTTAAAGAAGACAAGAGTATTAAAGCTACCTATATGCCATCATATAACCCTGAATTTTGGGATGGTTATACGATAATGGAACCTAATCAAGCCATTAAATCGTTTAGTGTTGAATAAAAGTAAAATCTACTCGAGCAAATCCAAAGCTTTAATAAATAGTCTTTTTCTTACAAGAAAACACAGTTTTTGCAGTTATTAGAAGTGCGCGTTTTATAAACTTCTATGCAAAAAAGGTTACTTATAATCCTTTTAGGTCTTATCTGTACTGCACAGAACTTGATGGCCCAGACCTTTTCGTCCACATTATTGGATGAAGAAACACAAATACCGATACCTTACGCAGCTATAGTTTATGGTAAAGAACAGGGGGTCATAACCAACGAGGAAGGGCAATTCACCTTTACGATGGATAGGAGCACTCAACCTTTGGACTCCATTTATATATCCTGTATGGGCTATCTAAAAAAGGGATTTACCAAAACACAACTGAGAGATACTTTGATTTACCTGAAACCGGGTGGTTTTAGTCTCACCGGGGTTTTATTAATGGGGCAAGGACTAACCGCAGAACAGATTGTTCAAAATATGGTGGATAGTATTCCTGTGAACTATCAACAGATGCCCGTTCAAAAAAAGTTCTTTTTACGGCAATCTACGTTTGACGAACTTGACGAGGCCAATATTGTACTTAAGACCAGTACCATACCTGAAGTAAACGACATCGTTATCGAGGATATGCTGCGACGGCTTCCCAAAAAATCGGAATATCATACCGAAACGTATGGTGAGCTTTTCAAATCGGGCAACAAAGTGAAGCTAAAGGTGCTTAAGGCCACTGAAATGTATGACAAAGAGAAGCAAGCCAGCTACAGTGGTCTTAATCATGCCCTAAAAAAAGTGTTACATAAGTATGTAAAAGAGGATTCTTATTTCAAGATAAAAACAGGACCTGTTAGTACCAAAATGGACCTTGACACTATAATTGGTCGACCGGAACTCGTGGAAAAGTCAGATGATAGTACCGAAACCTCCATTAAACTTAATTATCTGGCCAATCGTGAAAAACGGCTTACAACCATTGAGCGACAGGTTTTTGGCGAAAAGAGTCGATTGGAGGTCATAGAAAAACGAAAGAATTACCTTTTTATTAAGGAAGAGACCATTGAACGGGATGATGAACGATTTTACGTTATCAACTTTCGGCCTAAGAAAAAAGGGAAACTCGCAGGAACCATGTTCATTAACACGATGAACTTTGCCCTGGTCCGCATCGAATACCAAAACGTTAAACCTCTGAAATCATTAAACCTATTAGGTGTCAATTACAACGAACCGGTTTATGAAGGTGTTGCAGAATATTCCAAAATGAAAAACGGTAAGTATGAACTCTGTTTTTCTTCTTTGAAACACAACTTCTTTGTTAAGGTAAGGCGCCCTTTTAAAATTGCTGAAAAGAACAAAAATGTACAAGGCAGGCGTAAACAGAATGAGATTACCGTCGACCTTTATCTTACGGCCAAGAGCTTCAATACTTTCGAATGGGTTGCATTGGAATCAAAAGGTTCCAGTCAAAGTGCTTTTGACAAAGTACCACAGCGTAAGCTTGTTGAGGTAGTCTATCGCACCCAATATGACGATTCATACTGGGAAGGAAAAACCATTATCTCTCCTACTGATGCAATAAAAGGGTTTGCACTACTTGAAAAATAGTGCGATTCAATAGATTTTATTTTCCCTTATTACGATTGTGCCTTTGGCAAAAAGACCTCGGCCATCATACAACGGGCCGAACCGCCACCGCAGGTTTCAATGGTATCCAAAGGACTATGAATGATAGCACAATGTTTTTCAATGGCATCGACCTGGTCTTTCCGAAGACTTCGGAATGCCTGTGAACTCATAACCATAAAACGCTGACCATTGGTTCCAAAGACCTGTAGCATGTTGCCAGCAAATGCATGCATTTGAGCTTCAGAAATCGAAATGATTTCCTTACCATCATTCTTAAGATGGGCAATAACATCTTTACGCTCTTTTTTATCATCAATAGTATCCAAGCATATGACCGCAAAGGTTTCAGCCATTGCCATCATAACGTTTGTATGATAAATTGGTTTTCGTTCACCATTGACCGTTTGGTTTGCTGTAAAAATGACCGGGAAACAATCAAAATCCTCACAGAATTCAATGAATAGTTCTTCGTGTGCACGCTCAGATAGTGCACAATAGGCCTTTTGATGTACACGATCCTTCAAAATACTGCCCGTGCCTTCTAAAAAAACACCCTCTTCTTCAGCAGACGTGTAATCGATAATATTATCAATTCGAAAACCATGATTTTCTAAAACCTCAAAAATATCTTCACGACGTTCCTTTCTTCTGTTTTCAGCAAACATAGGATAGACCACCACTGTACCAGTCACGTGAAAAGAAACCCAGTTATTCGGAAAAATGGAATCAGGCGTATCATTATCTTTATTGTCATCAACTACGATTACGTTGACACCATGTTCTCGTAGCGTCTTTACGAACTGGTCAAATTCCGCTTGAGCCTTGGCATTAATCTCTGCGTTTTCGATGGCGATATCTTCTTGAAAGTAATTATTGACCGCCGTTTGTTCGTTTTTTCGAAATGCCACCGGGCGAATCATCAAAATGGTATTGGTAATTTGCATTATCCTATCAAAAAAATTTGCCCAAATGTAGGTAATCAGCGGGTCATTTTGTAACAAAAAAGATAGTACGGTATCTTTATCGGTAAATGGTTAGAACGCCAAAGAAATATCTGTCTAAGTACAATGATTTTGTACTTTTTTTGCTGCTGATACCGTTAATCAACACCATAAATTATCACCTCACCTATTCTAAAATTCGTTGGGACTGGTATACCTATACTACTTACATAATTGATACTGTGACCGGTTTTCTTGCCTGGTGGTTAATTCGGGTGGTCATTGTTTGGATGGACCAGAACTTCCCCTACGAAAACGGAATGCTTAAAAGGATTCTGTGGCAAATACTCGCTACCAACTTAGTAGCTCAAGGATTCATTATTGCAGAAACGGAAATAATAAATGCGTTTTTTGGTAATGGACCTCTGCCTACCAAGTTTTACACCTACAATTTACTGATTTTCTTTATTTGGATTTTGGTCATCAATGGCATATACATCGGGTTTTATTTCCACAACGAGTGGAGTAAGGGTGAATCACTCCGAGAAATGGATTCAAAATTGCGTTCCACAGGTTTTGAGGTGCTACTAGGCAATACCATAAAGAATATTCCTTTTAATGAAATTTTCATTTTTTATGTGGAGGATAGAACAACCTACTTACAGACTAAAAGCCACGAAAATTTCGTCATTGATGGCTCGCTAAACAAGATTCTTCCACATTTACCCGAGGAATCTTTTTTTAGGTTAAACCGTAAATACATTGTTCAAAGGAATGCCATTAAGGGATATAAAAAAGATATCAACGGAAAACTGGAGGTCGAATTCAGAACAAAAAATGGATTGGCCAAATCAATTATAAGTCGTCTAACCGCACCGGACTTTAAAAAGTGGTTTGCTATGACAGCCCAGCAGGTTTAAAGTGCACTGGGGTACACTTCAACCAAAAAAATACCACACTTCAACATTTTTCCTCTTCTAGAAAGAGACTAGAAACAACACCCGATAGATATTTGCTGAAAATTCTCAATCATGAAACAAATGGTTATTGGGGCATCGACCCTGTTATTCGTGTTTACCCTTCACGCACAGAAAAAGGAATTTCCTAGGGAAAAACAAGAAGCAGTTAAAGAAGTATTTAACAATTACATCAGTATGGGTATCCCTGGCTTAGCTCTTACTGTCTACAATCAAGAAGTGGGATTTTGGTCCTATACTGACGGGGTGGCAAACATAGAGCGGAATACCGCACTCACAAATGACCACTTATTTTATTTACAAAGCGTGGCCAAAACCTATATGGCTGTGACCATCCTTCAATTATATGAAAAGGGCAAACTTACTTTGGAGGACCCAATAACCGAATACCTAGATTATGACTGGCTCCATTCTTTTGATAAGGCTGATGAAATAACAATCAAAATGTTATTAAATCACACTTCAGGACTTCCAGAATACAGCACAGATGCTTCTTTGGTATCTCAAATTATTCAAGACCCCACAACATTGTTGACTGTACAGGAAATGCTTTCCCATATCAATGATAAACCTATGGACTTTGCGCCCGGAAGTCAATATGCTTATCGAAACACCAATTACGCCTTGCTTTCATTGGTGGCCGATAAAATAACAGGAGACCATGTGGCCTATATGGAAAAGCATATCTTTAAAAAGATCGGTCTAAAATCGACCCACTATCTTTCAAATAAAAACATCAATCAAACACTGAATATCACCGATGCTTATTGGGATGTTTTGCTTGAAGGTATTCCTGTCAATATTTCAAAGTTGCAACGGGCCAATGTTTCCTCCATGAAAGGTGATGACGGTCTAGTGGCCTCTACAAAAGATGCTGTTCTTTTCATGAAAGGACTGGTTTCAGGTAAATTACTGAAGCCAAAAACTCTGGATATGGTACAAGAGTTTGTACTGAATGAAGAAGGCGAAAAAAGATATGGTCTCGGTATTCAATACTATGACCTAGATGTAACTTATGCATTGGGTCATTCTGGCGGAGGTGTTGGCGCAGGTTGTGTATTGCTATATTTACCTGAACTGGATTCAATTGTGTTCATCGCAACCAACTTCAATACAATGATGGAGTCTCCCATTCGAAAAAAAGCAGAAAATTTACAAATGGATATCTTAAAAGCCTTGTTTATGTAAGATGATCATCCTCTTATTAAAGGGAGAGTACTGCAACGCAATAATCCCTCTTGTTTGGCAATTTCTGAATATGGAATTTCTTCCACCGTAAAACCTTGCTCTCTTAGCCAATTATTCAATCGGGTAAAGTTTTGTTCTGAAACTACCACCTCAGGGGATATCGAAAATACGTTACTGAACATTTGGTACATTTCGTCAGCTGTGATTTCAAAGACATTTTGT
>CAYNUM010000060.1:8417-9110 GCA_964400025.1 uncultured Croceivirga sp. | reverse complement strand
TGTCCAAAACCGTAATTACATTTCGCGGTGCAATTTTTAACCACTCTTTTAGGTTATCAGCATTGCCATTAAAAAGAGTATCCAGCACAAGAACCGGTAATGCAAAGTCATATACATAATCCACCTTCTCGGCAATTTCAATCTGAGTCTGATAATGCGAGTGAATTTCTACCAGGACCTCTATACCGTAATCTACGGCTTTTTGCGTTAGTTCATCAATAAAGTTGAAGGTCTCGGGAATCATAAAACAGGAAGTTCCTGCTTTTTTTATCGCATAACCAGCTGCATCCAAACGTATCATATTGACACCTGCCTTTTGGTACAGCTGTAGAATGGTTTCAAGATATTTACTGCCCCCTTCGGAATTTACATCAATATCCACCTGCTTTTGGGTAAAGGTGGTCCAAACCAATCTTTCAGAACCATCCATCAACTTGAATTTGGTAAATGGGAAGTTTGGTCTTGGACGATAGATGTTTAAAATTTCCTTTTCGGTTGCCCCCTTTGGAAAGATAGCTTCGTAGGTCAAAAAGAGTGATGCATATTCGGAATCATCACCTTTTTGGAGAAAGTCTTTGAACTCGGGGGAATCAGCCGACATGTGATTTACAATCAGATCAGCCATAATGTCAACAGATTCACTAAGCTTTTTGACATCACCCCAATCACCCAATCGAGGGTCTACCCTTTGAT
>CAYNUM010000060.1:0-8407 GCA_964400025.1 uncultured Croceivirga sp. | reverse complement strand
CAGATCTTTTAAATCTTCCCAGGTACCCAACCTTGGATCAACCTTAAGATGATCAATAGGATCAAAGCCAGCGTCTTCTCCATCAATTGGGTAGAAAAATGGCAAAATATGTACTCCGCCGAAAAGGCCTTTCAGTTCGGTATTGAGCAACTCGTTTAATTCTGTAATATTCTTGCAGCCTATTCGGTCTACATAGGTAATCAGTTGTATTTGGTTTTTCATGAAAATTTAGAAAAGACGTCCAACTATTTTTTCAAGAACTCAATATTACGTTTTAATCCAGAAAATTTTGTTCGCTTCACAGGGGAATTTTTAAAGACCTTTCTAAAGACCTCATCGGTGAGTTCCTCCCAATCTTGTTTTGTATTTGAAAGTAACTCGGGGGTTGGGTTAAACAATGGTTCGCTGTGGGGTTTTGAAAACCGATTCCATGGACATACATCTTGACACACATCACAACCGAACATCCAATCGTCAAATTGCCCTTGAAATTCAGTTGGGATTTCATTCTTCAACTCTATGGTAAAGTATGAAATACATTTGCTGCCGTCGACCACATAGGGTTCAACTATAGCTTGAGTTGGGCACGCATCAATACATGCTGTACAGGTGCCACAATGGTCAGTGGTCGGTGAATCGTATTCCAATTCCAAATCAATGATGAGCTCGGCGATAAAATAAAAGGAACCCACTTCTTTAGTGAGAAGATTACTATGTTTACCCATCCAACCTAAACCACTTTTAGCCGCCCAGGCCTTATCCAGAACTGGTGCGGAGTCCACAAAAGCCCTACCATGAACCTCCCCTATTTCCTCTTGAATAAAGTTCAGCAACGATTTTAATTTGTTTTTAATTACAAAATGGTAATCGGTGCCATACGCATACTTTGAGATTTTATACGAATCTGAATTCTGCTCTTCTGATGGGTAGTAATTAAGTAGTAATGAAATCACTGATTTTGAACCTTCAACCAATTTGGTTGGGTCTAATCGCTTATCGAAATGATTCGACATATAGGCCATTTCGCCATGCATGTTATGGTTGAGCCACTTTTCCAATCGTGGCGCCTCTTCCTCCAAAAACTCGGCTTTAGAAATACCACAAGACAAAAAACCAAGGCGTTTGGCTTCCAATTTGATGAGTTCTGTATATTTTGATTTATGCAACCCCATCTCGCTTCTCAAACTCTAAAACTGCATCCTTTGGCTTCAAGGTAATTAGGGGCAATATTTCAATAGGAGCTGTGCTTGGTAAAATCTTAAAACGTTGTATCAAATCTGAAATGGCCATCTGCATCTCGAACATCGCAAAATTGTTGCCAATGCACATTCGTGGCCCAGCTCCAAAAGGAAAATATTGATGGGAAAATTGGTTCGGCGGGCCATCAAAACGTTCCGGAACAAATTCCTTGGGTCTATCCCAAAGGTCTTTGTGATGATGTATTTCGATTACTGAAAATAATAGCGGGGTACTTTCCTTTAGTTTCATACCTTCAAATACATCAGCTTCAATGTTCATTCGATCTATAAAATAGGCAGGAGGATATAATCGCATAGCTTCCTCAAGGACCTGCTTGGTTATTTTTTGGGTCATCAAAGCGGTCATCAGGTCCGCTTCTGCCTCATTTTTATTCTCATCCAAAATTTTAGTTTGATATTCAGGATGTTTGGCCAGTAATTGACAGGTAAAGGTGAGGGCATTACTGGTGGTCTCATGACCCGCAGTAAAAAGAATCATGATTTCGTCAATCATTTGTTCTTCATCCATAGAGGTACCATCTTCGTATTTTGCTTCCAATAGCAAATCAAGCAAATCTCCCTTGCGCTCAGTCTCCGTCTTTCTATCAAGTATAAGAGTTCGAATCAAACCTCGTGCTTCTTTGACCATTGCAAAGTGCTTGTCGAGCAAACCACCATATTTAAACCACCATGCCAAATAGGGTTGTCGAAGTTCGCGCACCAACATTTTCTGTGAGGCTTCGACAATTTCCTGTAATCGCATAATGGTTTTTTCATCAACCGCCCCACTGAACAATGATTTAGCCACAACTTGAAAAGCCAACCTACCAAAGTAAGGCTCAATGGCAACCTTTTTCCCTACAGGAATTTTTGACAGCTCTTCATGAATGGTTTTCCTCATAATACCCAACAACTGGGTCAAGTACTTTTTGTGAAAAGTCGGCTGAATAAGTTTTCTCTGTCTTTTCCAAAGTTCTCCTTCTGAGGTAAGGAGTCCCTTTCCTAGGTATTTGGCAACTTCAATGGTTTGTACCTCAGATTTTGTAAAGTTGCGTTGGTTCTTTTGAAGTGCATATTTCAGGAATCCTACATTTCGAGAAAAGAGGATTTTTTTCCGAAGCCCCAAATGAACAATAAAGGTGTCACCGTGTTTTTCAAAATTTTCATGGTGAAACGGCAACGGATTTTTGACAATTTTCAAGGCCCTTTTAAGGAAATGAAAAAACGAAACTTCGGGAATGATTTTGGGTTCGTTCATACAATTTAAAAGAGTCCGCCTTGGGTTCCACCTTTAACACGGCCCAAGTGCTTATACGCCAACTCGGTCACTTCTCGACCTCTTGGTGTACGCATGATAAACCCTTGTTGTATTAAAAAGGGTTCGTACACCTCTTCTATGGTCTCTGCACTTTCTGAAACAGCAGTGGCAAGTGTTGTAATTCCAACTGGTCCGCCTTTGAACTTATCAATAATGGTTGACAGAATCTTATTGTCCATCTCATCTAGACCATGGGCATCAACATTGAGTGCCTTCAAACCAAACTTTGAAATATCAAGGTCAATGGTACCGTTACCTTTGATTTGGGCAAAATCTCGAACGCGACGCAACAAAGCATTACAAATTCGAGGGGTTCCGCGACTTCTTCCGGCAATCTCAATAGCTGCATCGTTAGAAATCGGCACCTTTAAAATATCAGCACTACGCTGCACTATGGTTGAAAGCAATTCTGTGTCATAATATTTTAAACGGCTTGAAATGCCAAAACGGGCACGCATGGGTGCGGTCAACAATCCGGAACGCGTAGTTGCTCCAACCAGCGTAAATGGGCTTAAATTTATCTGTACTGTTCTAGCATTTGGTCCCGTTTCCAACATAATATCAATCTTGTAGTCCTCCATTGCCGAATAGAGGTATTCCTCCACAACAGGACTCAGTCGATGAATCTCGTCAATAAATAGTACGTCGCGTTCTTCAAGATTGGTAAGCAGTCCCGCCAAATCTCCTGGTTTATCCAATACTGGGCCAGAAGTCACCTTGATACCCACCCCCAATTCATTCGCCAAAATGTGTGCCAGAGTAGTCTTACCCAAACCAGGTGGGCCGTGAAATAATGTATGATCCAGAGCCTCGCCTCGCATATTGGCTGCTTGTACGAATACCTTCAAATTCTCCAACACTTGCTCTTGACCTGTGAAGTCATCGAACGTTATGGGCCGTAATGCCCTTTCAATGTCCAGCTCTTCCTGTGAAAACTGCTCCGCCGTGGGATCCAAGTGTTCGTTCATATCTCAAAGATAGTGGAATTACACCATAAGGTTTTCAAATCGTGAGCGCTTAGAATTCCATCTTTTTTATCGTAATTTCAAGCTATGTTGAAAACAAAATACTCAGCGGGAACTCTTCTCTATATCCCATTCTTCTATGTCATTTGGTCCGATGACCTATTATCTGCTTCTGAGATACAGGTAGTTAAAAAAAATATTGAAACAGATACGTCTTTAACAGTCGATGATAGAAAGCAACTAATTGCTTGGTTAGACAGAAAAAATCCACCCAAAAATGAAGAGGTGAAATCATGGCAGCACCTAATCACCGTTAGCAAAGTGAGATTGGTTGAGTCTGAAATTTATCCCTTGGAAACATTTTCAAGAAAAGTCGCTGCTTTTCATTTGGGCACCGTTGCAGTCAATGAACACTTGCAACGTATTGAACGAAATCTTGGAATTCAACCAAACCACTATAATCATCTTTTCAATGTCGAAGTTGAGCATCAAGTGGTTTCTGACCGCTATGAAGGCAATCAAATTGATAGGATTTCAAATGAAAAAGGGTTCACTGTTATTGAAGAGTTTAAAAAATTCTTGGAAAATCCAATTTTTCAGTGGAACGTACATCCCACAAAAGAAGAAGCTAGAGCTGTGGTACTCGAACAGGTCAAGGTATTGGCAAAGGGAGGATGGGGCGCTTATGCTTATCCAAAAGCAAACGGCGGTCACGACGACTTAGAAACCTATGCTTCTGTTTTCGAACACTTAATGTACGTCGATGGCAGTTTGGCCGTGAAGTTTGGTGTACAGTTTGGACTATTTGGTGGTAGCATACAAAAGCTTGGAAATGAAGAACAACTTGAAAAATACTTAACGAATACCGGTAAGGCCAGTTTACTTGGCTGTTTCGCGATGACCGAAACAGGGCATGGCAGTAATGTACGAGGTATCAATACCACAGCCACCTATATTCACAAAGAACGTGCTCTTGTCATTCATACACCTGGAAAAAATGACAACAAAGAATATATTGGCAATGCATTGCATTCAACAATGGCAACCGTTTTCGCACAATTATTGGTCAACGGGAAGAACGAGGGCGTTCACGCCATACTCGTACCCTTACGGGATACAAAACATAAGGAGTTACCCGGAATTACGATTGAGGACAATGGCTATAAACTCGGATTGAATGGGGTCGACAACGGAAAAATATGGTTCAATCAGGTCAAAGTTTCCGTAGAAAATCTGTTGGACAGGTATGGAGGAATTGATGCTGGGGGAAATTATCGTTCTGCCATCAAAAATCCGAACAAACGGTTCTTTACTATGTTGGGCACCCTTGTAGGTGGTCGTATTTGCGTTGCCAAAGGTGCTCTTGCGGCAGCAAAGATGAGTTTGACCATTGCCGTGAAACATGCGCTGCAAAGAAGACAATTCAATGATTCCATAAAAATTCAGGAAGACCTTTTGATGGACTACCCTACACATCAATTGCGCTTAATTCCGAAAGTAGCCAGTTGTTATGTTTATCATTTTGCCTTGCAGCGGGCGATGAACGATTACGCTTCAAATCAAAGTGATGATAAACGAAAAATCGAAACTCAGGTGGCCGGACTTAAAGCCGTGATTACCTGGTTTTCATCTTCTACAATTCAAGAAAGTAGAGAAGCCTGTGGAGGAAAAGGGTATCTCTTGGAAAATCGCATTGCAGACCTAAAAACCGATTCTGATATTTTTACCACTTTTGAAGGAGACAATGTTGTTCTGCTCCAATTGGCTGCCAAGGGTGTGCTTTCTGACTTTAAATCAGAATTTAACTCCCAAGGGTTCACCAGTGTATTGAAATTGCTGGGCACTCAAATCTCAGATAAGTTGGCTACCATAAATCCTTTGTACGCCAATAAGGTAGACCACGAACATCTTTACAATTACAAATTCCATTTACATGCGTTGGATTTTAGATTGCGGCGATTGACCTATTCGGCGGCTATGCGTATCAGGGACTATATCAAAAAAGGAATGCCGAGTTATCAGGCCTTTTTAAAAACCCAGACCCACCTGTTAGAAGTTGGTAAGGCATACAGTGAGGTTTTGGCCGTGAAATGGTTTTATGACAGGGTTAACGCCTTACCTGAAAACGAATACCAGTCGCTATTGCTGCAACTTGGAGCGTTACATTCGTTGAAGATTATTCGGAAAGATGCCGAATGGTTCTTGGAACAAGGGTATCTAGGTAGCCCAAAATCAAAAGCCATCCGTCAGCGCATAGAGCGTTTGAGTAGTGAACTTCGACCGCACATTAATGCTTTGGTCGATGGTCTTGGTATTCCCGAAAAATTGATGACTGCCCCTATTGCCAACTAGTCTTTCTTCTTTAAAAGCTGAGAAGTATCCATAAATTCTTCTATTACGATTTTTGGATTTCCATAAAGATGGGTCTTACTGTTCCCTGTTGATTTTAATTCAAAAGTTCGATAGGCATTAATTCGAGCAAAACCAGATTCTTTGTTGGCAAGCTGCACTTCTGCTGCTTCAATTTTATCCGCTTTAAGCTTTGTATTTGAAACCATATCGACAGTCATGGTCTCCACAGAACCCTCTAAAGTGAGTGAAGCGCTATCAGTTAAATCTACTTTATTCGCACCGCTAACGGCATAAATGGTTCCGTCGGCTTTGTGTCTCATGGCTACATTTAAGGTATCAACATCGAGATTAAGATTTACTTTGCTGTTATCCTCAGCATTTACATTGGCAACATAACCGCTAGCATCGATATCCAATTGGGCATTACCAAATGTGTTTAGGAAGAAATTATCAGCTTCCAACATCACATCGCCATATACTTTCCCTTCTTTTACGGTTATCGCTTGTATCTCCCTAACACTTACCGTTATCTCCAATTTCTTCTTTGAGATAATATCATAAAATGATGATATGACCAGAGTATTGTCTATTACCTCAAATTTTAAAACATCAACTAAATTGTCATCTGCCTTGATTTCATAGCTCTCCCCAATAGATTTTTTAAGTTGGATATCGAGATTATTTACCAGTTCAATAGCATTAAATGGTGGAAGTTGTTCACGTACTTCGGTAACTACACGATTACCTTTGATTTTTGGCCTCCGCTGCGAAATCAACACAACAGGAAGAACTAGAAACAAAAGAATTATTGACTTTTTCATCTTCACTAAAATTAATGGTTCTCTTTTAAGTAACGAAAAAATAGCTTTTCCTATTGGGTTATGAAAAATTCGTGCCATAAAAAAAACCCATCTGCTTAAAACAGATGGGTTTCAACTCTTTTTTTGGGAAGCCCTTAATGATTGAGCTCCTCTTCATTTTCCTGTAGGGGAATATGCTGTGGCACAAAATCCTGACCAGGAATGATATATTCACCATTTTCATAGGTCTTACTGTAATCGTAAGCCCATCTGTGTACTTCAGGAATCTTACCCGGCCAATTACCATGAATATGCTCCTGTGGAGCTGTCCACTCAAGCGTGGTCGACTTCCATGGGTTTTGAGGTCCTTTTTTACCGTAGAAAATGCTGCTTATAAAGTTGTAGACAAATACCAATTGAGCAAGACCTGCAATAATAGCAAATACCGTCATTAACACTTGTACATTGGTTAATTCGTCAAACATCGGGAAAGCTGTATTCTCATAATAACGTCTTGGAACCCCGGCCATACCAACGAAATGCATTGGGAAGAAAATTCCGTACGCACAGATTGCGGTAATCCAGAAATGGATATAACCTAAATTCTTGTTCATCATTCGCCCTTGGAACATTTTGGGGAACCAATGGTATACCCCCGCAAAAAGTCCATACAAGGCAGAAATACCCATTACCAAGTGGAAGTGAGCAACTACGAAATAAGTGTCGTGTACGTTAATATCCAGAGTACTGTCACCGAGGATGATTCCCGTAAGTCCACCTGAAATGAACGTGGAAACCAAACCAATCGAGAATAGCATACCCGGATTCAACTGCAGGTTCCCTTTCCATAAGGTCGTAATATAATTGAATGCCTTTACTGCCGATGGTATCGCAATCAATAGGGTAGTAAACGTAAAGACAGATCCCAAGAAAGGATTCATTCCCGAAATAAACATGTGGTGTCCCCAAACGATAGTCGAAAGGAAAGCAATCGCCAATATAGAAGCAACCATCGCACGATAACCAAAAATCGGCTTTCTCGCATTCGTGGCCATAACCTCTGAAGTAATACCCAACGCCGGTAAAAGAACGATGTAAACCTCAGGGTGACCTAAAAACCAAAACAAGTGCTCATATAATACCGGGGAACCCCCTTGATAGTGCAATACTTCTCCCTGAATAAAAATGTCAGATAAGAAAAAGGATGTTCCAAAACTTCTATCCATTAAGAGTAACAGACCTGCAGAAAGTAGTACTGGGAATGAAATAACCCCGATTACCGCGGTCACAAAAAATGCCCAAATGGTTAGCGGAAGTCTTGTCATTGACATACCCTTGGTACGAAGGTTCAGAACCGTTACGATGTAGTTTAATGATCCCAAAAGTGAGGAAGCAATAAATACAGTCATTGAAAGTAACCAAAGGGTCATTCCTAAGCCAGAACCAGGCTGGGCCATCGGTAATGCACTCAGCGGTGGATAAATCGTCCAACCCGCCGCCGCAGGACCAGCTTCAACAAATAAGGACACTACCATCAAGACAGTTGAAACAAAGAACAACCAATAAGAAATCATGTTCAAAAAGCCAGAAGCCATGTCACGTGCACCAATCTGCAACGGAATCAAAAGGTTACTAAATGTACCACTCAAACCCGCTGTCAAAACGAAGAATACCATAATGGTACCATGCATCGTAATCAAGGCCAAATAAACATCGGCGTCCATTACACCTTCA
>CAYNUM010000059.1:0-9153 GCA_964400025.1 uncultured Croceivirga sp. | reverse complement strand
AAGGGAAGAACTGTCTTATGGCAAGAGCAAAATCATCACCATGCTCAACGAAGAGCTGGGAAAAGATTTGGTCAAAAAGTTGGTGTTACGCTAAAGTAAACTACCTGGGGGCAAACTCACTAGGGATTCGTCGGAAACAAGTTTTGAATTTCTAAATAAGCCTTGGGATAGTAAACCCTTTGGCGGTGCCAATAAAAAAAGCCTCCCAATTGGAAGGCTCTATTGAAAGTATTTTACTTAATGGAGTCTAGAAAATCTCGCGACCTGAAAAATGGAACGCGCCTTCTATATCTGCATTTTCGTCACTGTCAGAACCGTGAACCGCATTTTCTGCAACGCTAGAAGCAAACATTTTGCGAATAGTACCTTCGGCGGCCTGCTCTGGGTTGGTGGCGCCGATCAAAGCACGAAAATCCTCAACGGCATTGTCTTTTTCCAAGATAGCAGCAACGATTGGACCACGAGTCATAAACTCGACAAGCTCTCCAAAAAATGGACGCTCGTTGTGAATGGCATAAAACGTTTCAGCATCCCTCTTACTGAGTTGGGTATATTTCATCGCCACTATCTTAAAACCAGCAGCACTTATCTTTTCTAAGATAGCACCAATATGACCCTTTTCTACAGCATCGGGCTTAATCATGGTAAACGTTCTGTTTCCTGTCATTTTTTAAAATTTTGGGCAAAATTAAGCCTTTTCGCTCAAGGGGCAAAAGTTAGTACGATTGTTTTAATTCCTGATAAACCATACCATCTTCACCCATAATTTTGAAGTGTACCTCCTTGGTAACAAGATTGATTTCAAGTATTCCAAAGCTGGTGGTAGAAACTACTTCACCAATTCGGTAAGGATTTGGTTCTCCGCTATAGCTACTATAAGAATGGGTCATTCCACTACTGGTAAAATCAATGATAGGATAAGCTAAGTTATCGACTTGTATTTTTGAGAATTCAGAGATGTGGCGATCACCAGATAATAAGATGACACCTTTGGCTCTTGAGGTTTTTATGACCTCAATCATTCTATCTACCTCGTGCGGATGATTGGCCCATTTCTCAAACCCGTGCTCGTTAGAGAGAAATTGCACACTGCTCACGATTAGATTGAAATCTGCTTTTGAATTCGAAAGTTCATCTTGCAGCCAATTCCACTGTTGCTCCCCCAAAATAGTACCGTCACCATAAGCATTGGGCTCATACCTTACACCCTTTTTACGGCCAACCGTAAGTGGACTTCGAAAATAACGGGTATCTAAATTGATGATTTTTACCCGTCCCCCTGGTTTTGATATCATTTGACTCGAATACACCCCTTCACGATTGCGGCGGACGTCATCGGAAGGCACATCCATAAAATCAAGAAACAATTGCTGACTTTCCCTTTTTTTAGGAAATTCCACTCCTCCATCATTCACCCCATAATCATGGTCATCCCATGTTCCTGTGATAAAAACGGAATTCTTTAGTGTTGCGTAAGCAGCAACAGCATTCTGTTCGGCATACATCTCAGCCATTTTCGACATATCATCGGTATCGGCATAAATATTATCACCTCCCCAAACAAACACATCAGGCTTGGCCGCTAAAATATCGTCCCAAAAAACATTGGCTTCATCTGTCTTGTTACAAGAGCCAAAAGCAATTATGGCTAGTGAACCCTTTTCATTTACTCCAGGCTCAAGAGTTCTATCGACTACACCCTGTTTTTTAGTCTTACATGCTAATATTGACAGTACGCTTAAAAAAAGATATACAGCTTTTCTCATAGTGGTGTTCCTTAAACTTATAGGCCAAAATTAAAGTTCTTGAAATTATGGCAATGTTATATTATCGTATCTTTGCGCGCATGAATTCTGCAGACGTCACTAAGGTACGAGAACTACTTTTGCAATCCGAAACCATAGTAATAGTACCACACAAAAATCCTGATGGTGACGCTATTGGTTCTACTTTAGCCCTAAAGCATTTCCTAAAATTATTGGGTAAAGATTCAACTGTCGTTGTACCCAATGAGTATCCTAGATTCTTGAAATGGATGCCGGGTAATGGGGCCATTTTAAATTTCGAAAGGCAGAACTCGCAAGCCATACGTTTGATTGAAAAGGCTGATTTAATATTCACCTTGGACTTCAATCACCTTTCGCGCACGGGGCAAATGGAAAATTTTTTGGAGAAGGCCTCTGCAAAATTCGTAATGATTGACCACCACCAACAACCCAGTGATTATGCCGCAGTAACTTATTCTGATGTTTCAATGAGTTCTACTTGCGAAATGGTCTATAATTTTATCGAAGCCTTTGATAAAGCAGATGCTATAACATCAGAAATCGCTAGTTGTATTTATACGGGCATAATGACCGATACCGGTTCTTTCAAGTTTTCATCCACAACAAGTAGAACCCATCGAGTGGTGGCAAATTTAATTGACAAAGGAGCTGAGAACATGAAAATTCATCAGCAGGTCTTTGACACTAACTCACCCGCCCGTTTGCATCTTTTGGGCGTCGCTTTGAACAATTTGGTGATATTGCAAGAATATCGTACGGCCTTTATCACGCTTTCTCAAAAGGAACTCGACAAGTACGATTTTAGCAAGGGAGATACAGAAGGTTTCGTTAACTACGGTTTGACCCTTGAGGGTATTATATTTGCCGTCATTTTTATTGAAAACAAAGAAGAAGGTATTATTAAGATTTCGTTCCGTTCAGTGGGGGATTTCTCGGTCAATGAATTTGCGAGAAGTCATTTTAGTGGCGGCGGCCATACCAATGCCGCAGGAGGTCGAAGCACCACAACGCTAGAAGAAACGGTGGTGCGTTTCAAGAACATCTTAAGCGATTATAAAGAGAAATTACAGGCATGAAAAAGGTTTTGCTTTCATTGCTGATTTTGGCTACTGTGGCCTGTAGTGGACCAGAACCCAGAAAGCCAGTACAGGTGAAGTCCGGAAGCTTTTTTAAGGCCTCTGTGGAAAGAAGCAAAAAAATATTGGAAATAGAAACTAAAGTTATTACTGAGCTCATACAACGTGATAGTCTTCGAACGTATATTTCCAGCAATAGTGGATTTTGGTATACCTACGAAACCAAAAAAGATAGTTCGGAATACCTACCCAAAAGCAATGACGTTCTTTTGCTAACCTACAATGTCATGGCATTGAACGGAGATACGATTTACAAGGTAAAAGACATTGGCTTGGTCGAACATGCCGTTGATAAATCACAGCTGTTTCCCGGTCTACGAAACGCGGTGAAGCTTTTGCAAAAAGGAGAGCAAGCGACCTTTATTTTTCCTTCTAGCCAAGGATATGGTTACAAGGGAGACAATGATCGAATCGGGCCTAACGTTCCCATTCAATCGAGCGTAAAACTTTTGGAAATACGAAAAGATAGTAGCAACATATAAATTACAATAAATGAAAAAATTAATTGCCGGACTAGGAGTATTGACCCTCTTGTTTTCAGGATGTAAAGCAGGAAAATATCCTGATTTGGGAGACGGAATCTTTGCCGATATACAAACCACAAAGGGTGATATCGTGGTCAAGCTGTACTACGAAGCTACACCCGTGACAGTAGCCAACTTTGTTTCCTTGGCCGAAGGCAACAACACCTTTGTTGACGAAAAGTTCAAAGACAAAAAATACTATGATGGCCTCATATTCCACCGCGTGATCAAAGACTTTATGCTTCAAGGCGGCTGCCCCGAAGGAACAGGAAGGGGTAACCCTGGTTACAAATTCAAAGACGAGTTTGTTGACAGTCTGAAGCATTCCAAGAAAGGGTTGCTTTCAATGGCCAACTCAGGGCCAAAAACAAATGGAAGTCAATTTTTTATCACCCATAAACCTACCCCATGGTTAGATAATAAGCACACCATTTTTGGTGAAGTGGTTATCGGATTAGACATAGTTGATAGCATTGCCAATGTCACAACGGTACCTCAAGACAAACCTGAAGTTGATGTTGTGATGAATAAGGTCGAAATTATCAGAAACGGTAAAGTAGCCAAGAAATTCGATGCCGTAGAAATGATGGATGATTATTTTCAGGAAGAGGAAAAGCTTATCGCTGCTATGAAAAAAATCAAAGAGGATATGGTCTTCGAATTTCAATCTCAAATAAACGAGGCCGAAACCACTGATTCAGGGCTTAAAATCTTGAAAATAAAGGAAGGAAGCGGTGAAAAACCTAAAATTGGTCAAAATGTATTGGTGAATTATGCCGGTTGGCTAATGGCTAACGGTGAGCTCTTTGACACCACAGAAGCTCCTATTGCGGAAAAATTCGGTAAACTGCCAACAATTTTATCTTACCACCGTGGTAATATGTCACCTTCACCAATGCTCTATAGTCCAGAGGCAGGACTTGTGGCCGGTTTTAAAGAGGGATTGTTGAGTATGAAAATTGGTGATAAAGTAAGACTGTTCATACCTCCACATTTGGGGTATGGTGATAGGGATAACGGTCCTATTCCGGGAAGTTCAACTTTGGTGTTTGACATGGAAATTACAGGAATCGCCCAATAAAAGCGATAGTAAACTACAAATGACGTCCCCAAAAAGGCTATCTTTTTGGGGACTTTTTATAAGGTACAAACCGTGAACCAAAAACAAAAGACTTGGCTGGCCCTTTCCTTGTTACCACAAGTGCTATTGGTCAAACTTTTGGGCACGCAACCGCAGTGGATAGAAACCTATTATTCCGAAGGAATTTATCCATACATTTCCCAATTTTCACGTTTACTATTTGGTTGGATACCCTTTTCGATGGGAGACGTGTTTTATACACTGCTTGCCTTTGCGGCCCTTCGCTATCTCTATTTTCACGGTAAGAATCTATGGAAACGACCGAGGAAGTTTCTATTGGATGTAAGCTGCGTACTTTCTGTGGCCTATTTTATCTTTCATGTGCTATGGGGCATGAACTACTATCGGTTCCCCATCAATGAAAAAATGAATTTTGAGGTGGAGTATAATCAGGAGGACCTTGTCAATTTCACCTTTAAAGTCATAGAAACCACCAATCGGTTACATAGTCAACTTGAAAAAGACAGTACCAAGGCAATTCAACTGCCTTATACCGTTCAGGAGATTTACGATAAAACCTTGGAAAGTTATGCGAGTACTGCCAAGATTTTTCCCGATTTGGCGTACAAACGTCCAAGTCTGAAATCATCATTATACTCATTGCCGTTGACATATATGGGGTATGGCGGTTATATAAATCCTTTCACAAATGAGGCACAAGTGAACAAGATGGTTCCCGTGGTGCGTTTACCCTCAATCAGCGGTCATGAGGTTGGCCACCAGGTAGGCTACTCCTCTGAAAGTGACACAAATTTTATTGGTCTTTTGGTGACTTCGGCGAACCCTGACCCTTACTTTCAATATGCTGCGCAATCACATGGGTTAGCCTATTGTCTTTCTGATCTAAGAAAGTGGGACCAAGAAGCCTTCGAAGTGGCCTACTCCAAATTACGTCCAGGGGTGAAGGAAAATTATGCTGAACTTAACCGGTTTTGGAGAAGTTATGAAAATCCGACCGAACCTATCTTTAAAAGCATGTTCAATGCCTTTCTTAAAGCAAATAGCCAAGAACGTGGTATCAAGAGCTACAATGCTGTTGTAGGGTTATTAGTGGGTTTTGACAAAAAATTAAAATAAGTGCTAAAGCATTGCGTTCAAAAACAAAACCTATTACCAGTTAAACCCAACTGAATCACAATGAAAAAAGTCCTAAACCCTTTATTTATTTTACTAGTTTCTTTGAGCTTTTTGAACGCGCAGACCCATGAAGAAGATGTTCTTGAGTTTCAAAAAGAATTAAACGAAGAATATCAAGATGAATCAAAATCGCCCCTAACTAAAACTGACCTGCGTAAGTTTAAGGGCCATGATTTTTTTCCTATTGATGAAAAGTTCAAGGTAAAGGCTTCATTTGAACGGGTCGTTGATGCAGTACCTTTTTTAATGAAGACCACTACCGACCGGCTGCCCAGCTATCAATTATATGGGGTGGCCACTTTCGAAATTGATAACACCTCATATCAATTGAATATTTATCAAAATCTACAATTACTGAACAATCCGGAGTACAGAGACTATCTTTTTCTTCCTTTTACTGATTTGTCCAATGGTGAAGACTCATATGGGGGTGGGCGATTTATTGGCCTGACCATTCCTGAAGGCGACTTTATTACCATAGATTTTAACAAAGCTTATAATCCGTATTGTGCCTATAACGCAAGGTATTCCTGTCCCATTCCACCAAAGGAAAATCATCTAGAGCTTCGTGTAGAGGCCGGAGTGCGGTATGAAGGGCATCATTGATTTTGTCATTTGGTGACCAATGACTGCTAGTTGTTGATTGATGTGTAGGCATATTATCAATAGTTTTTAGTAATTTTTCAATCCTTACTATGATTGAATCATTCAAATTTCTATTAATCCTAATCAACAAGAAAATGAAAGCAAAATTGGTACTCTTATTTTTAGGAATACTTCTGATAACTGGCTGGAAGCAAATTCCTTTAAACGAAAATAGTATTTCTGAAGCTGGCACCGTTAAAGTAATGATTATGTATCCCAATGAAGAAGGAAAGACTTTTAATATGGACTACTACAATCAAAAACACATGCCCATGTGTGCTGAGTTATTCGGTGAAGCCCTACAATCCTATTCAATCGACAAAGGCTTAATGGGCAGAATTCCCTCAGAGCCGGCGACCTATGTGGCCATAGGCACCTTTCACTTTAATCAATTGTCCGATTATGAAAAGGCATTCGGTCCGAATGCTGAAAAAATATTGGCTGACATCCCAAACTACACCAATATTCAGCCTGTAGTGCAAATCAGCGAGGTGGTAAAATAATTTATCTTTAGGCCATAAGCTCATAAAGCATGTACACCAAAAAAGTTTACCGAGCATGGGACATGTTCAAGTGGACCCGCTTCGAAACCCTACTGTTCCTAACCTTTTCAGGAATCGTTGGTTGTCTCTATTTTTTTCTTGACCTCCAATGGTTCAAAATTCCTTGGACGCCCTTGGCACTTATTGGTACCGCGGTGGCATTTGTTATCGGTTTTCAAAATAACTCCGCCTACGGTCGTATCTGGGAGGCTCGAAAAATATGGGGCGGTATTGTAAATACTTCCAGAACCTTTGGCATGTTTTTGCAGGATATGGTGACCAACGCCCACACCGATCAAAAAATCACTGATGATCAACTGAAAAGTGAAATCAAAATATTGACCTATCGGCATATCGCTTGGATGGTTGCTTTAAGACACTCCATGAGGGCTCCGAAACCTTGGGAAACAGTTATGAACGAACGTTCCAATCGCGAATGGTCAAAGTTCTTACAGCCACCTGAGCGCATATCAACTCTTGAAAAAGATCTTGAGCCTTATCTATCCAATGAGGATATGGCGTACACGCTTTCAAAAAGCAACAAACAAACCGCACTATTGTATTTGCAATCACACCATTTACGACACCTAAAGGAAAGAGAATGGGTTTGGGAGTTTGCCTTTTTGAAGTTGGAGGGCGTATTGGAAGAACTTTTTACCCTTCAGGGAAAATCAGAACGCATCAAGAACTTTCCCTACCCAAGACATTTTGCGACCTTAAACCATTATTTCATGTGGTTGTTCGTTATGGTATTGCCCTTCGCACTTATACCACAGTTTGCGGAAATAGGGAATGAAATTGCCAAAACACTTCCACTGATAGGAAAATATTTTATGTGGTTGGCGATACCTTTTTATGTGATTGTAGCTTGGATATTCCACACCATGGAACGCATTGGAAGAACTGGCGAAAATCCGTTCGAGGGTTCGGCAAATGATGTGCCGATTTCAACTATAGCCAGAGGTATTGAAATAGATTTACGACAGAACTTGGGGGAATCTCCAGAGGAAATCCCCCAACAATTTCCTGTTATTCACGATACCCAGATGTAAAGGTCACTCTGGAGGTTTTGAATAATATTCTGCGGCCTCAGGTTTTGCATAAAAGCCTTCTGGTTTTACCTCTTGAGAAAATTCTACCCCTTCAAAAGGCACAGTATTTCTGAGATCTTTAATATCCATTCCCTCATAGTTATACCATGAAATCGAATTGGGTAGATTAAGCCCGTTGAAATTGCCCCAATCATTATAGCGTATCCATTTAACGTTGTCGGATTTTTCTTGAGTGCGGTAAGTTACTGTATAACCCAACCACTGCATTTGATAGGTTTCTGCATCATAATGAATAAAGTATTCATCTTTTGGTGATGTACCTACATCGGCTCCATAAGATATTCGTATGCCTGGATAACTTTTCCCCTCAAAAACCAAAGGTTCAGCCTCACTGTACGTTATACCGTCATCAGCCAAAACAAAGGGCATGGCATAAAAGTAGAACATTAGATTGTGGTAAAATTCCACATTGCCTTCATACGCCTTTTCTTTATTCAACAACCAGGGCTGTTTACCATCAAAACCCATTTCATAGTTAGGGGTTTCAATCTTATCCCTTCTAGAGTATAAGTCTGTGATGTGGGTTTCTGGGTTACCTGGTTTTGGTATAACATAGGTCAAAGTGCGTTGTCCTCGCCAAGTGGCAAGACCTCCATGGGCTTCAAATACCTTTTCTAGGGCTTCTGGGTAAGGACTCTCAGCTATTGTCGAGGTGGTATCATTTTCAACTGAATTGGCATCCTTTTTTGGAGCCTCTTGACAAGAGAAGAAAAATAGTAGTAGTGTACTCGAAATAATAAAATGTTTCATTGATTTGTTTTTTTCGTCTGTCGAAGATAAGCCCTAATGTTTACAGGAATAGCTAATTTTAAATCATGGAAAGCTCAACAACCATTAGTAGTTTGCAAAATCCCTTGATCAAACAAGTTCTTCGTCTGAAGGAAAAATCAAGGGAACGAAAAAAAACAGGACTTTTCCTAATTGAAGGGCAGCGAGAATTGGAATTGGCTGTTAAGGGTGGTTATCAATTGGAAACCTTGTTCATCTGCCAAGAAATAGCAGGTTCTGAATTAGTTGACGATTTTGCAAGTTATACCGTGTTTTTGACAAGACAGGTTTATGAGCGTGTGGCCCACAGAGGATCTACCGAGGGTCTAATGGCCATCGCCAAAACAAAGTCCCATGATTT
>CAYNUM010000058.1:0-9198 GCA_964400025.1 uncultured Croceivirga sp. | reverse complement strand
ACCAGTATGGATTGTACGATAATCTTCAATTTCATCTTCGGGAATATAATTGGTTTTAAATAGATAATCCCAAAGGCTTAAACTAATTCCAAAATTTACCCCATATTTTCCTTCTGGTAATGTATAAGAATGATGGTATAAATGCATTACTGGATTATTTAAAATATATTTTAACGGTCCGTAGGTCAACTTAATGTTTGAATGATTAAGGTGCCCAATTGCAATTGCTGCAAAGTGCACAATGTACGCCTGTTCGGGTTCAAAACCACCTAAGAGCATTACCCCTATGGTCTTTAAAGGTTTATAAAGAATATTTTCCATCCAATGATATCGAAGGTGGGCTGCAAACCCCATTTCTTTTACGCTATGATGTACTTGATGAAATTGCCATAATACGGGGAATTTATGTAGGGCAATATGAGTTAACCACTGCACAAAATCGAGCAGGATGAAAAAGACAACAAGTTGTATCCACATGGGCAAGGTTTCTATCTGAAGCAGTGCAAAGCTTTGGGCTGAAATACCGACTTTTCCAAACCCGATTTCAAGAATGTTATAGACCCCTTGAATAACAATGGTGAAAACAAAAAAATTGAAGAACATGTAGAAGAAATCCAACCAAAAATCTTTCCTGAACACCGATTGGTTTTTACGCCAGGGGAACACTATCTCCATAAGCCATACCAATAACGAAATGATGACCAATCCCCAGAAATAATTTTTATACCAGGTGACATTAAAAAGAATGGATTTCCAAGTATAATTGATGGTACCATTAAATCCACTTAAAAAGGCTTCCCAGTATGCTTCCATAGTTAGTTTAAGAATTTCACCTCGAGCGCAGTCGAGAGGTCAATTTAAGTGTTTTTTTAAAAGAGGTCTCGATGCTCCTTCGACTGCACTCAGGATGACATCTCGACCTGACAAATTATTTTAGTTCATACCAATTTATGTCGGTAAGGTTTTCTCTTCTTCCTTTTTGGTCAGGGCCATAGTTCTTGGCCAAATAAGCCACTATGATCTCTTGATTATTTCCTAAGTCCCAAAGGTTCTGTGTTTCCTGCATCCAAGTAATGGTCGAAATCCAACCTTCCTCACTCATTTGATTTTGAGTGACCAACTTTGCCGAATGGCATTGGGTGCAGTTTTGAATGACCTGTGAAACTCCAGGTTCATTGACAAAGCCCGATTTTGATATGGTTTCTTCATCCAATTCGACCAATAGGTGCTCATTGGTGCCATCTACTGATTCATAGGCGTCTTGGGATTGTAAAATGTGAGGATGCTCTTTTAAATAAAACATACTGCTGATAAATAGTACCAGCAAACAACCGAATACGAGAAGTAATTGGCCCAATTGTTTTATTTGTTTACGAAAACTATCTTCCACCTTATACTACCTTTATTGCGATACGATGGCAGGCATTGTTCAAATATCCTTTAGGATTCCATCCAGGTAAGACCATAGGCTGACTCTTTCCTGTTGTATCGGTCGCTTTACTCCACACCTCATAATACCCTTTTTTAGGAAATTCAATTTCGGCTTTAAAATGTTGCCAGGCCAATCTATTGATGGGTTGTTCCAATACGCAGGTGTTCCAAGTACTTCCAAAATCAATGGAATAGTCCACTTTTGAGACTTCTAGCTCACCTGCCCAGGCATGACCATTAATGGTCAGTGATTGCCCTTCCCTTATCAATGCCCCACTTTTTGGATAGGTAATCAATGACTTCACCGGCATCGATTCAATGATGCACATGTCTTCTTCCTTGACTTCACTACCAGGAGCCACAGTTTCACAAGGCACCCTATAAGAACTGCCGCCCATTTTGGCACCATCGTGTACTTGATTTCTAATACTGATTCTATTGACCCACTTGCCAGAGGTAGAGGCAGGCCATCCACCGCAAACCAAACGCAATGGATAACCATGGGCCATCGGAATATCGTCATCATTCATTTTAAAGGCGAGTAGCGTTTCTTCCTGTAAGGCCTTTGCAATGGGCACTCCCCTTGATATGGGTTCTTTCTTCGGATCTCCACTAAGATGCGTGTCGGCAGCGTGATAGCCAACATAAACGGCGTTTGAGGTTATGCCAGCATCGTTCAAAACGTCTTTTAAACGAACGCCGGTCCATTTCGCGCAGGAAACTGCTCCAATTGTCCATTGATTTCCTTTCGCAGGCGGATTAAATTCACTGCGGCCATTGCCTCCACACTCCAGAGTCAGTTGATAGGTATAGTGTTGAAATTTTGATTTTAACTGGGCTAAAGTATAGGTTTTTCTTTCAGCTACGGCTTCACCATCAATAGTTAAAGTCCATGTATTGACATCAATATTTTTTGGAATCAGGCCATTATTTCGAATGAACATACGGCTATTGGGGGTTATGGTATCGTTCAACAAATGAGCCTTTGCCTCAATGTTCCATGGGCGGTCATTTAATACCGTCATTTCTTCGTGCTTATCGAATAACGAGAATGGGTCAGGGTCCTGCAGCCCTAGAGGCATATATTCCTTTTGCATCCTATCGGCGAAGACAATCGGCGCGCCCAATAAACTGGCCATTCCTGCCAAACTCAAATGTTTCGAAAAATGCCTTCTATCCATGGACTGTCATTCAGCTAAAACTAAAGTAAAAATAGCTATTGTTATGTAACCTCAGTTACTAACTTCTAATTGGACCTGAAGGTATCTTTGAATATGAAATTAAAGAACTGGCAAAAATTACTTTTCGTTTGCCTCACATGTATTGGTTTGGTAACGGGTGTAGTTTTGGTCATTGAAAACTTGAAATAATTTTAGATTTATGAAAAAAAATATGGGCGGTATAGACCGAATTGTAAGACTTATAGTGGTTGCCGTCGTAGCAATTCTTTACTTTATGGGAACCATAACGGGCACATTGGCCTATGTGCTTTTAGGATTGTCAGCGATTTTTGTGATTACGAGCTTCGTTAGTTTTTGTCCTTTGTATAGTCTATTCGGACTAAGTACTTGCAAAACTAAAAGCTGAGAAATATCATGCTTTTTCGATGTAGAATGCAGTAGTTTAGAAGAAAGTTTGGTAGATGAATATACTACTGCAGATACCATTAATTACATTGGATTACTCAGTAGCTGCTATTGGCTCTGGAATAATGCTAGTGGCCTTGGTCATTTTAGCCGAGTTTACTTTACCTGAGAACAACTAATCAAAATTTTCACAGATGAATACGTTGCAAACTATACTTCTTGTCGCTTGGGATAACGGTATTTTGATGATAGGTGTTTTTGCCCTTGTAGTCGTTCTTCTTGTTACAGCGGTTATGCTATTGATGAACAGCGGTAAGAAACCTTGATTTTTAGTTATACTTCAATTTAGTTTTTCGATAGTTTGTTACTTTCGAAATCAATCATTTCTTCATAATACAGTATGGAAATCATTTTACAACCTTGGCCTTGGTATGTTGGAGGGCCATTAATTGCGCTAACTATGGCGTTACTGATTTTGTTGGGCAAGCGGTTTGGCATGTCTTCAAACCTTAGAACAATATGCACCATTGCCGGTGGAGGAAAGTTTGCTGAATTCTTTCGCTTTGACTGGAAAGCACAACAATGGAATTTAATCGTCGCATTCGGAGTGGTAATAGGTGGTTTTATTGCACAGAATTTTATGACCGAATCAAAAGAAGTTGTTATTAATGAAATAACACTAGAAAAACTAAATGCGCTGGGTTTTGAAAGCGCAGGAAAGGCCTATATGCCCACCGAATTTTTCGGGAGTGATGCTTGGTCAAATCCAAAAACGCTATTGCTGCTGATTATCGGTGGCTTTTTAGTTGGGTTTGGCGCCAGATATGCTGGTGGATGTACTTCAGGTCATGCCATTTCAGGTCTGAGTAATTTGCAACTACCATCATTGATTGCAGTAATTGGTTTTTTCATTGGTGGCCTTTTAATGGTTCATATAGTATTCCCCTTAATATTTTAAGTTATGAGAAGTGTGGTTTATTTGATTGTAGGCGTATTTTTTGGCATCGTACTTTTCAAGTCTGAAGCAGCATCATGGTTTCGTATTTATGAGATGTTTCAATTCGACAGCTTTCATATGTATGGTATTATAGGCTCTGCATTGTTCATTGGAATAATCTTTACTCAGCTTATAAAACGGACTCAGGCCAAATCATTTTTTGGAGAAAAAATTACCATAGCTGATAAAGCCCCATCATTTTGGCGATACGCCGTAGGAGGTGTTTTATTTGGCTTGGGTTGGGCCTTGGCCGGCGCATGCCCAGGGCCAATGTATGTTCTAGCCGGTGCCGGTTATTGGCCGATTCTCTTGGTGCTTCTAAGTGCTATTTTGGGTACCTTTTGTTACGGCCTTGTAAAATCCAAATTGCCGCATTGAGCAATTCTGTTGTAGTTTTATGCCATAAAAGCGGTCCACTATTAAAAAAGAATATTCCATCTGCATCGTTGAGGATGACATGGTTTCCCAGTTTGCTTCTAGGTATTGTTTGGAGCAATTTGCTAGAGAGACTTTTTTGATTTCAACATTTGACTCTGCTGAGGCTGCTTTAGAGGGCTTTCAAAATTTTGTCAAAGAAGAGCTAAATCTACCTGATATCATCTTTTTGGATTTGGGACTTGACAAAATGGATGTATGGGGCTTTATCCAAGAACTTGAAAAACTATTGCCGCGACAATTGATGCCCGAAATTTATATTCTCTCTGCTTTTGGTAAATCTGCAGATCGTGAATTGGCTCAAAATCATCCTTTGGTTTTAGGGTATATCGACAAACCTTTGACCCGAAATCGGCTAGAAAAAATCTTTGAAGGAAAAGAAGTTTGAAACCTATAAACCAAACTTAAAGATTGTTGTCGATTTAAATTCTTCCATTATATCAATACCACTTTTAATGAAGTAATTCGCTGAGAATAAATTCCTTAAACCTTAACAGAATGGATTCGTTCTAAATAAGAATAGCCATTTTGAATTATTCAATATAATTGCCATATTACTAATAAATTAACAAATTTTAGCATATTGTTGAAGTGATTTTTAATCAAAATTGAACAAAACTGAATTTTGTTTAAAGATTTTTAAAATATGTACAACACCTAACTGAATAAATTATGGCAAACGTTTTATGGTTACAAGGAGGTGCTTGCAGTGGTAACACCATGTCCTTTTTAAATGCCGAAGAACCAACGGTAGTTGAATTGATTACCGATTTTGGGTTAAATATTCTTTGGCACCCAACAACAGGTCTCCAAATAGGAGATCAAGTGCAAGACTTGTTGAAAGATATTTTGGACGGAAAGGTTCAGATGGATATTCTGGTCTATGAGGGGTCATTGATTCAGGGCCCAAATGGCACAGGAACGATGAATTATTTTGCAGACCGTCCAATGATGGATTGGATCAAAGAGCTATCAGAAGTAGCAGGCTATGTTGTAGCTATTGGAGATTGTGCCACTTGGGGTGGAATACCTGCGGTGCCACCAAATCCTAGTGAGTCAACTGGACTCCAATTTCATAAAAAGCAGAAAGGAGGGTTCCTTGGAGCCGATTATGTATCCAAAGGTGGTTTGCCGGTAATTAATATTCCAGGTTGTCCTGCCCATCCCGATTGGATTACACAAATTTTGGTGGCAATCGCTGTAGGTAGAATAGGAGATGTTTTAATTGATGAATACCACAGGCCAAAAACATTTTTTACAGATTTTGTTCAAGATGGTTGTACCAATGTGACCAACTTTCTACAGAAGACAGATGGAGGATTTGGAAAACGCGGTGGTTGCCTGTTCTATGAAGTTGGCTGTCGTGGCCCAATGACCAGAGCGAGTTGTAACAATATTCTTTGGAATAGACAATCTAGTAAAACACGAACCAATCACCCTTGTTTAGGGTGTACTGAACCTGGATTCCCTCACAACGATTTGCAGAAGGGAAGTGTGCTTAAGACTATGAAGCATCTTGGTGTTTTTCCAAAGGAGATTCCTACGGGAAGGTCAAAACTGGCCTATTACATTGAGGCTGGATTCCAAAAAGTATTGCCTGTCAACAGATCGGTAATGGAGACTTCTAAGTAATCGACAACTAACTAGTAAAATAATATAATGGCAGTTAAAGAATTGAATATATCTCCTGTAGGTCGTGTTGAGGGAGATTTAGATGTTAAAGTATATATCGACGGGGGTAAGGTGACCAAGGCCCATACTCAGGCTGCAATGTTTCGTGGTTTTGAGAAAATCATGGCCGGTAAGGACCCACAGTCTGGATTGATTGTTACACCAAGAATATGTGGTATTTGCGGAGGTTCACATTTGTACTGTGCTTCTTCGGCCCTAGATACGGCTTGGGGAACTAAACTATCCCCAAATGCCCTATTGCTTCGTGCAATTGGTCAGGCCACTGAAACCATTCAGAGTATTCCAAGATGGTTTTACGCCATTTTCGCCACGGATATGGCGAATAAAAAGTTTGCCAATAAACCCCTTTATCAAGAGGTGGTTAAACGCTGGTCGGCCTATGTTGGTGAGACCTTTCAAAAAGGATTGACCGCAAGTGCCTTGCCGGTTCAGGTGTATGCACTTTTCGGTGGGCAATGGCCACATTCAAGTTATATGGTGCCCGGTGGTGTAATGTGCGCTCCTACCCTGAAAGATGTAACAAGGGCCTACGCCATCATGAACCAATTTAAGAACGATTGGCTAGAACCTATTTGGTTGGGTTGTACCATTGAGCGTTACATGGAAATCAAATCTTGGGATGACATGTTGGCTTGGATGGAAGAAAGTGATGCCCATAAAAACAGCGACCTTGGTCTTTTGATAAGGGCAGGTCTTGAGTTTGGCCTTGACACCTTTGGTAAGGGTGTGGAAAAATTCTTGGCTTTTGGCACCTATTTACATAAAGACCTTTACAATAACCCAACGGTTGAAGGGCGAAATAAGGCATTAATCAGTTCTAGCGGATATTTTGATGGCGAAAACTGGCATGAGTTTGATCATCTTAAGGTAAGCGAACATGTAAAACACTCTTGGTTCGATAACCAAGAAGACGGATTGCATCCTTGGGATGAACCAATTCCTTCACCAGTAAAATCTCAGACTCTCGAGCACTCTGATTTTGAGGGCAAATATAGTTGGGCAAAAGCCCCGCGTTACGATGGAAATGCTGTAGAGGCTGGTCCTATTGCAAGATGCATAATGGCCGGAAATCCTAATAATCTCGACCATCAGATCAAAGACTCATTCTTTATCGATGCCTACAGAAAACTAGGTGGTGCAAGTGTGTTCACCAGAGTACTGGCAAGAGTTCATGAAGCACCTAGACTGTATCAGCTTATCGACGAGTGGTTAGGTCAGATTGATTTGGACGGTGATTTCTACATCAAACCAGAAGAAAAAGACGGTAAGGGCTTTGGGGCTACAGAAGCGGCCCGTGGCTCATTGGCCCATTGGATTGAAATAGAAGGAGGTGTTATTAAAAATTATCAGGTAATGGCACCAACCACATGGAACGTTGGGCCAAATGATGGTAATGACAATCCAGGTCCTATTGAAGCTGCGTTAGAAGGTATTGATATTGAAGATGTCAAAGATCCAGTTGAAGTAGGTATGGTGGCCCGATCTTTTGATTCATGTTTAGTGTGTACAGTGCATGCCCATGATGAAAAGAGCGGAGTAGAACTCTCTAAATTCAAGATTTAGGGAAAGTCAAACCTTAAACAAAATAAACCAGTATTTGAGACCTGTTGAATAGTATTGATTCAATGGGTCTCACTTTTCAAGAACCAAAAGAACAAGAGCAGTATGAAAACAGCTATAATGGGCTTTGGAAATCCGGTTAGAAGCGATGATGCCATCGGAATCTACGTGATAGAAGAGTTGAAGAAAACCCTTGAAAACACTGATTCTATCAGCATTTTTGATATGGGTACTTCAGCTTTTGAGGTGCTGTTCAAACTAAAGGGACATAGCAAAATTATACTGGTTGACGCCGTCATTAACACCAATGAACCAGTAGGCACTTTGTTTAAGGTTCCTGCAGAAGAGGTACTTCGTGCTCCTCAAGAAGATCCAATGGTCTTTTTACATGGCATGAAGTGGGACCAAGCGCTATCATATGCAAAAAAAATATTAGGTGATGAATATCCTGATGATATCAGTGTGTATTTAATTGCTATTGATAATACCAAACTTGAAGTGGATTTAAGTGATGAAGTGAAATCAGCTGGTGAAAAGGTCATTGTTCATATTTTGGAGGAACTACAACCAATTATTGTAATGTAATGGAAGAAATCTCCCTTCGTTCTTCGCATGTTCACCTAAGTGCTGCACTTGCTAAAAAGGTATTTGACAAAGTGCACTACGCTTACGTGACCTACGTGAAGGAAAAGGGGCATTTGCTAATAACCCCTGTAAGCAGTCAATGGTTTGTAAAAATGTACGAACCCACACAGTTTTTGGTAAAAGACAAAAACATACAGGGAGACAAGGCCCTAGCCGTAAGAGAATTGTTTATTGACAATGATCTTGATAGTACGGATAGAAATTTAGCTTTCGAATGGATAGAGAAAACGAATTTGCTTAAGGTATCCATATGAAAGGTGACAGGTCTGAAAATGATGAATGGTTAAAAGATGCCGAAGTACAGGCACGAATTGAAAAAGAACGAGGGCGTTGGGTGGTATCCTTGGTTTTTATTGATACAAAAGACCCTTCGCATGTGTTGATTCGAGAAATAGAGAGTTATCGCTCAAAAAATCTCGCAGAGATATGTGCAAAATATATGAAACAAACTGCCGAAAGAGACCCAAGAGGCACGCAAAAAGTAAATAGAGATGATTACGATATTAACTACAACTAATACCGCAGCTCAAATTAATTCTATCATTGATTCTGTCGATAGATTAAATGAATTGATAACGGTATCCGATTCTGAAAAAAATATCCGTAAAGGCGATAAACGAATTCGAGTTGTCGAAAATAAGATTATCCCAGATTTAGATTGGTTTGATAGTGAGCCACCGTTTCTTTTTCCTACAGCCGACTTTTCAAAAGAGGCACTTTTGGCCATGGTTTTCTACAAATTAGGAAACGAACAGCAAGCCCTTGAATATTTGGATGAATCCCATGCATTGTTTCAACCACTTTTGATTGCAACTAAAAAAGCAGGCGCTGATACAATTGATTTAGTTTCTC
>CAYNUM010000057.1:0-9204 GCA_964400025.1 uncultured Croceivirga sp. | reverse complement strand
TTGCTTGTTTGGACGGGAGTTCGATTCTCCCCGGCTCCACCTACGCTCCCCGAAGCCTTGTGCGAAGGGGAGCCTTTTTCATCTTGACCAACAAAGTCAATTTCTCCAACTATCTATATTTATTTTCGGGGAGCTTCGGTGGACGCATCCACAGCTTAAATTTGTGGCATTCTTTTTAAAAAATAATATACTATGACCCTACCATACTGCGTCTATATCTTGAAATGTTCCAACAATCAATTTTATACCGGTTTTTCCACTAATATTGATAAGAGATTGAAAACCCATCAAAACGGGGAGATTCATTTTACAAAAGGTAAATCACCTATTCAGTTAGTCTATGTTTCCTATTTCCGGGACAAACAAAAAGCCTACGATTTCGAACGATATATTAAAACCGGCTCCGGCATTGCTTTTGGGAATAAAAGATTGGTCTAAATACTAGTATTTTCGATTTAATTTCAAAAAGCCTATGTCCAAAAGCAAATCTTGGTTACCAACCCTAATAGAGCTCATTGAAGTTTTTTTGGACAGTTCCAAAAAAACCAACAAACGGGACCGCACCTGGCATCAGCATGTCGTGCCTCATGATGGTGACTGGGCGGTTCGTCGAGAAGGAAACAAACGAATCACTAGTAAACATCGTAAACAGAGTACGGCCATTCGCAAAGCCAAAAGCCTGGCCAAAAGGTACAAGGCTGATGTGATTATTCACCGGGCAAGTGGTGGTATTCGAGAGCGGATAAGCTATGACAGTTAAGATTGGGAATACCAAAATGAATCCTCAACATTACAACCCCAGATTTATTTTAAAACTGACTTGTAGGTGGTTTATTCATTTATATAAGGTTCTCCTGTTTTTAGCACTTAGGTCTCGGTTTCCCAAAAAAGCGAACAACAAATCCGATAAACTACAAACTTAAATCTTCAGGGGCTATAAAGCTCATCTTCACAGGTGTAAACTTGGTCTTTGAGCTTAAGGTAGAATCACTTAAAACATTGTGAATTCCATCAAGGCTTGACTGAATCAATCCGAAACCTTCAACATCGAAATCTCTATTTACCGTGGGTTTAAAGAATTTACTTAAAGCTCCAGAACGAATGCCGTAAGATTGAAGACTATAAAACACAGAAGTCTTACCTCGTTGTAACTCGGCCGAAGCTGCGACCTTAGCCAAGTTGCTAATGCTGATACCTTTTTTGACCTTGTTAAATAAATAGTGAGCTGAATAACCAATTCCATAAACATCCTGATCTTCTGCTCCAACCACTTTGGTTTCCAAATAATAGATATTTAGATTGGACTGATTTTTTTTAAGTGTCAAACCTCCAAATCCCGGTATTTTAATTCCTGCATTCTTATTACCTTCAAACACTTTCACCACCACTTTCATATTTTCAAGTTCTTCCCTAGATTTAGGTATTGAAGCGAAGTTTTGCATCAAAAGGGGCTTGTCAGTTAGAATTGCTTTTTCTGTTAAGGACTGTGCGAGGGTGTCCAATGCAATATCTGTTCCAAATACTATATCATCAAAAGCCTCAGATTCGGCATTTTGAATTTGATTACACCCTACAATTGCCATCATGATTCCATAGAGAACACATAAACTTTTTTTTCTCATAATTGTTATATTTAAATTCTTCGTCCTTATAAATAAAAGCAGTTCACGACCTATTCTGCGGTAATGTCTTTGGGTTTATCCTTAAAAAGTGTTTCCCCTCTTATGAACCAAGAGATCCCGAATGCTTCAACAGCGATAACTTCCAACCAAAAAGTCATTTGATTTCGATTGTACCAACTATTGGCATCACTGTCATTATAATTCAATAGGATAATCAAAATGGAAACCACCATGACCACCGCACATACACGATAAATAATTTTTCTTCGGTTTTTAGCATTTTTGTCGTGTCCACTTTCTTCAGAGCGTGGAAAAATTATAAAAGACATAAATGCTAGACATAAAAAGAACAGGCCGGCAGAAACGTAGTGAAAAAGAACTCTTGGGTTAATGCCAGAGATATCACCAGACAAAAAGGTAATTGCATGTTTGACATCAAGGTCACAGCAGCGGTCTACCAGATTATCAGTTGGAAAAATTGCTACAAACAATGCGAACAACCCTGCCAATGTAGATAACCAAAACTCCAATTTGTCATCATCCTTAAAAATTAACAAAAACGTCGCGAGAACAATTAAAGTTGCCGTAAAGATTGTACCTGATCTCGTGAAATAATAGTGACTTATAGAAGGAAGAACCTCGGCAACTCCCTCAAATAATACTAGTGAAAACCATAGCAAACCAGGTAATAGCATGCCTAAAACGCCTATTGTTTGACGCAACTTAAAGCTGCTGTGAATCCAAGGTTGATTACGGTCTTCAAAATCAATCCTCAAAAGTTTTTCAATTCTTTTCATGCCTAAACTATTTTATTATCAATCTTTGGCTTTTCTATTACCAAGACCTAGTGTAAATCGATAGCCAAATTGTAATTGATTAAAACTCTTTGATGGATTATTCAAATCTTGAAATGTTCTAATTCTCAAAAAAATTGACTGGTTTGGGTTTTCTCCTGGATAAAAAAATACTTCTCCATCCATTGAAAAAGTCCAAAATGGTTTTGGGTCTGAGAAGGTCAGATCTTTAATATTTCCCAAAAAATTATTGCGAATCCAATACAACCCAAGGTTAAAACCAAAGTTATTCAGTCTCCTTAGTTCAAAATTCAATGCTGGACCGTACGATACAGTATTAAAATTTTCGTCAACCAACTCACTCTCGTCATCATTACCAACTTGTTCTGTAGAGTTCATTTCCTGATTGGAAGAAGTGTCCACTGGCCTTACTTTTGTGTAATAATATCTCAGTGGCGTTGTAAATGAAATCCAGACGGGAGACTCTTTAAATAGTCTAAAATTTAAATAGTTAAGTTCAAAACCCAGCTCCAGATTTGATCTTTCGATAAGCTCTAATCTCCTTGGGTCTAATTTACGATCTTGAGCAGAAGTTCCTTCTACAACTATAAAATCATTTTCATTGTCCAGTCGTGAATATCTTACATAAGGGGTCACTTTCTTAAATAGGGTAATTGAAGTTCTACTGAAATTGAATGGATTAACAAAAAAATCTGCCTTACCTTCTATTTGAAAAATGCCATTATTCTGATCACCAAACAAACCTAGAAAGTCCGTGTACGACCTTAAATCCAAAATACGTTTTAAACTTGAATCATTAATCAATTCATAAGATCTTTTATCATTGCCTGACTCTTCTTTTTTCGAATCTTTCGGCAAAGTCAATGATACGTCTTCAGGGACAAAATTATTCCCAACATTAGGTTGATAATTCAAAACGTCCGAAACTCTTATCTTTAAAAAATCCAATAATTTGTAAGGGTAGTTTTTTTCATTATCATTATTACCGAATTTATGAGAAAAGTGCAGGAAGCTTTGATCGGAAATTCTAGTATAATTTAATAGGGAAACGGGAGCGTGACTTTCAAAATAGATGTCCAAACCTTTACTATCTGTGGTCAAAAGTCGAATATCTACAATCCCTCCTTCTTTTATTTCAAAGGAAATAGATTTGAAGTAGACCTTTTGAGGCAAACATTTCAATACGCTATCTACACCTTTCTTATTGAGATAAGGGTCTGCAGCAATAATTTTTTTTAAATGATTCCCACTTTGAAAATCTTTCTCCCCGATACCTTTGTCAGTGCTGTCATTTGATTTATAAGTTACCAACTGGGAATATTCTGTCAAACTAATGAAACGCTCACTTCTTTTGGTAATGCCCGCGACGCCCCTCTTTAGGTTTGAATTGACAAAAAGGGTTATTGAAGCATTTTCAGAGGGAATTTGAAATGTTCCAAGAGAAGTTCTGCTTTCTATTTCCAAAACATCATAGAAAACCCTCTGACTAGCCTCTTTAGTAAATAATTCTTTCGCATCTATTGGGTCGCTATTTCCCACAATTATGAATTTTTTTGGCTCATTATTTTCCAAAGACCTTTTGAAATCCCCGCAAGCACTTAATTCAAGGTTCGCTAACTGCCCTTTAAGATCCTCAAATTTTTCAACCAGTTGCTTTTCTTCTTCATTTTTCGCACAAAGGAGATTAATAGAATTTTCCATCTCCTTGATCACTTCTTTTATGCTATCACGTTCCTGGTCGCCCTCGATTCTTTCTATCATCTTTTTAGCATGATTGTAATCATAAATCATTGTTTTTATTTGATTTTTGCCCTTCTTTAAGCCTGTTAATTTTTGCAGCGCCTGAAACTTTGTACAAAGAGAATCCACATCATAATTCTCCCCATTATCTTCAGGTTTTAACATTCCTTTGGCCTTTAAAAAAATGTATAATGATTTAGCAATAGTGCAAGAGTCTTTCACTTCAGTTTTTTGAGCCTCTGTTAAATTGCTATACGAATCTATCATGGACTTAATTTTTGAATAGCTTGATTTTAATTCAGCTACCCTAGTTGTGTCTATTTTTTGTCCGAAACAATGAACAATACTTAAAAGAAATATGATTAACAATACATTTTTCATTGGTCTACGCTTTGTAAGTAGTCCAAATTATTCCAGCATACGGCATAAAAAAATCCCCATTGATGGGGATTTTATGCATAATTGACTAAAAAGCATACACTTAAAACTCATATTTCTTCTCTACTGCATACCGCAACAACTCCCCTGCACCACTGAGCCCCAATTTTCGAATCATATTTTTACGATGGGTATCCACAGTACTTTTGCCAATAAATAGCTCATCGGCAATCTGGTGACTGGTATGGCCTTTGGCAATGAGTTGTAATATCTCTCGCTCACGAGTAGAGAGTACACTTTTTGAGCTATTTTTCTCAGAATTTTGGACAAGTATTTTTTTATCATAAAAAGTTTTTCCTGAAGCCACGGTACGTATGGCCTCTAAGACCACATCTAAACTACTGTTCTTTAAGATATACCCCCGTGCCCCTGCTGCCAGCATCTGTTTTACGGCACCTTCTTGGTCAAACATGGTAAAAGCTACTACCTTAGTTTGGGGCAATTCATTTTGAATAATTTTTGTGGCTTCAATACCATCTAATCTTGGCATTCGAATATCACAGAGTACCACTTTAGGCTGTTTTAAGCGGACCAATTTCAACAACTCCTCCCCATCATTGGCATGGCCAATCACCTTGATATCATCCTCATATTTGACGTAAGATTCAATACCGTCTATAAGGGCTTGATGATCTTCAGCTATGGCTACGGTAATCATACTGGGATATCAATTAAAATCGAAGTGCCTTTACCAAGAACACTATCTATTGTAAAGTTCCCCTCTAAATGTTCCACTCTTTTTTCAATGTTGGTTAGACCCATTCCCCTTCTGTCTTTGTCGAGCTTTGAACGGTCAAAACCCTTACCGTTATCTTCGACAATGATATTCAAATTATCTTCATGTTGGGTGAGCTGAATGTTGACTTTGGAGGCTTCGGCATGTTTAATTGTATTCGCAACCAACTCTTGCACCATACGAAATATAGACAGTTCCATGGAATTTTCCATGCGTTCTCCCATACCAAAATCTTCGACCCCAACCTCTAAAGCATTTGTCTCTGTAATTGTTTTGGCCATTTTTTTAATAGCCGAAAGCAGGCCCTGGTCGCTCATCACCCCTGAATTTTTACTATGCGCCATACCTCGTATTTTTTGATAAGCTTCTTCCAATAGCTTTTGTGCATTTTGAAGAGCAGGGTCTTTTTTGCTCACTTTAGCATTCTCGAAATGAAGCTTTATGGTGGCCATTAGACTTCCCAAATCGTCATGTAATTCCCCGGCAACTTTCTGGCGTTCTTTTTCTTGGCCAGCAATCATGGCATCAATGCTGACTAATTCCTGTTCTTTCAGGAGGTTATCGACCCTTTCTTGTTTCAAGATGGCCTCTTGTTCAGCGAGTTGTCGTTTTTTTGAAGTATTTTTTTGAAGCAAAACCGCTATACCCGTTCCCAATAAAAGCGCAACAGTTGCTGCTATCAACCAGTTGCGATTTTTCATTGCCCTCTGTTGTTCAACAAGGATTTGTTTTTCTTTTTGAGCAGTGTCGTATTTTACCCTTCCCTCCGTAATCAAAAATGTGTTATTCCTGTAATCCAATATTACCTCATCATCAATTGAACTTTTCAATAATCGAAAACCATCTTCGAAGAGACCTAACTTCTCATAGTAATAAAAGGCAGAGTACCTTTTTTGGATAAAGCGGGATCGAGTACTATCAGATTTATTCCAGAACTCTTTTGCTTTTTCAAGATAGGATTTAGCAACTGTAAAATCAGTTTTCTGAGATGACAACTGACAAAGAAATAGATTTGAAATAAAACAGATGTAATTATAAAAAGGAATTTGACTAAAATCCTGTAATATCTTTTTAAAGTAAAATTCGGCTTCTACAACATTACCCTTATTTCTATTAAACATTCCAAGATAGTAATAGAAATATGCTCTAAGTCTTGAAGGTATTGATAGTTCATATTTTCTATAAAATTTACTTAATGATTCACATTCTGCGAAAAACCGTCCAGTATGGCCTTCCTCATTGGATTTAGAAAAATATCTTATTCTATGAATTTGATACCAAGATTTTTCTGAAAGATTAGTACTTATTTTATTGAATTCTTCCAAATATTCGTAATAATCCTTTGAACTTTGGACTATTTCCTGCCCATATAATTCAAGTATGGCTAGATAAATCAGTGGTAAAATTGCATGGTCATTTTCTTTAGCTTCAGAAAGCGCCTTGAAAAGTTGAAAATACGCTTTATTCTCTGTTTTCTTACTGTTCGCCTTGTTATTTTCTTCTTTATTATAAAGTAAAAAAAGACCCTTACAAAAAGGGCCTAAAACCAAATCCAGGTTTTCTTTGCTTTTTAAATCATAATATTTTTTCTTGTCACTAATAGGGTACTGTCCTGCATTTCCAAAAAAACTAACAATATGTGAATAATACCTCGTCTTATTTGATGAATCCAGCTGTATTGCGATTTTTTTGGCATTTTCAAACTCCAAACGCATCACTTCAGTGACAAATGATTCCTCATCTTCTGTATTAATGGGAAACAACATTACCGAAAGACAAACTAACAATATTGAACAAATTTGTATCAATCAAAAAGTATTTTGCTATTAGAAGGCGGACAACTGTCATTCGGATAAGCCAATAAATTTGGTTCAAACTGAGGAATGCCAATTGGATTAAGAAAATTCGGATTATTTTTTAGTGTGACGTAGTTTCCATCACGGATGTAAAACTCTTCATCAAAAATTCCATTGACTACGCTACTTTTCGGGTAATCTTTATCATTGGCAGGAATTGGCACCATAGGCAATAAAGTTCTTTCTAAGCGCAAATAATCTTTATCAGCTTGCACTGTAATTCCTAATGAATTGTAAATGTAATCTGGGTCTTTTGAGCTTTGTACTAAGTAATTACTTTTCTTTGTCAAATCTAAGCTCAAAATCCCAGGTTTGGCAGGGTCGTGCAATTGGAAGGGTTTTGACGACGAAGTATGTTGAACATGAATATCAATGGCAACACCAGGTAAATTCAATTTATTTATATTTCTAACATTTCCTGCCCATTTTATCTCCAAGTTCAATGGCCCTTTGTAATTAATCAGGCTGAAGTTGATTTTACTCAAGATTTTTGTTCTTGCAGTCCCTACCACGGTCGTTTTAGATACTTCGAAAGTCGCAAAAATTCCGAAAAAAGTACCGTACAATTGACTTGCATAGAGTGTCTGTACTCTTTTGCTATCGCTAAAGTTAATGTTTGAAGAATAATCCATATTAATTAGTTTTCGTTAATATTCAAAAATTTGTTTACATCGATAATTCCCGGACCCCAATTATCAGTATCCCAGATTTTTACATTTGGAACATACGCTGTTTCACGTAACATTCTAATGATTTCGGTAATGGTTAGTTTACTCTTTCGTCTTTTTAATAATAATCCAATTACGCCGGCAATAACAGGTGTCGAGGAAGAGGTTCCCCAAAATTCATGATAGTCCTCGTACTCTATTCCATTAATCATTCCGTCAACTCCATTTAGGGCTTTAGCAGTTATGATATATGTCGGAGCACAAATATCTATTTTACCTTGGGCTGAAACCCATTTATACTTTTTAAAATTATCGATAAAACCTCCACTCCCATCTACTGACCCAACTGAAATAATTTCTTTTAGACTCGCGGGGTATTGAACCTTTTTCAAATTATTGCCTGCCGACATAACTATCGGAATAGGCTTCTCCAAATTTTTTCCCTTTGTAATTCCTCCTAACAAATCCCTCAATATTTTAGATTCAAAAGGAATAGAAGAAAATTGAATCGAACACGATATAACATCAACAGAGTACTCGTAAGAAGCATTACTGAAACTTCTTATAATGGAAGAAAGGCTAGTTTTTTGAATTTTATTGTAAGATTCATAAACAGACCAAAAAGATATAATTTTAGCATTAGGTACAATACCCATAAAGTCTTTTTGATTTATCGCATTTTTATGCTCGCCAACAATAATGGAAGCACAAGATGTTCCATGAGAACCAATATAGTCATTGTTTATGGCCAGTTTTTCATCAAGGCAATCGACTAATTCTACATTATTGGAAAAACAATTGTGCCTAGCATCAACTTTAGAATCAATAATTCCAAAAACAAGTTTTTCGTCTTGTTCATCTTTATTTGAAATCAAATGGTTTATTTGACCGTATAATTGAAAGTTTAGAAGTTCAGAATCTAAATTTTCAACTTGTTGTTGAGGAATAAGCTTTTGAAAGCTATATTCTTCCAATTGGGAAAAATTTGGCTCTACATGAATGATTCCCTTAATTGTATTTCTTAGACCAACAATTTTTTGATAACAGATTTGAGCCTCGCCGGAGGTCTTAAACTTCAACAGCCAAATGTTCGGCCCTATTTCTTCATAAAGATCAGAATTCACATGTGTTTTTATGAAATTTATGATCTCAAACTCTTCATGAACGCTCAAAAGAATAGACTTCCTTCCATTCAACGGGATATCTCTTTCATCTTTATTTATAGAAAAAAAGATTTCATAATTGAAATTTTCAGGTAATAACTCCAACAAATCCAGCTCATCTTGGTAGCTCAAGGAAGATTCTAATAAAACATCCCTTGGGGTTAAT
>CAYNUM010000056.1:0-9352 GCA_964400025.1 uncultured Croceivirga sp. | reverse complement strand
GGCAATCCAGTTTAAGATGCTCAACAAATCAAAGGGCCCCGCAATGTGGAGCCCGAGAGCACAGAACGACAGAATGCGTTTTGCTGAGGAGTGGCGATTGATGCTTGAACAAACGCCCAATGTAGATTTTTATCAAGAGATGGTCTCGGGGTTATTGGTTAAAGGAGACCAGGTTGTTGGGGTGAGAACTTCGCTAGGAATAGACGTAAAAGGAAAGGCGGTCGTGCTGACTAACGGAACCTTCTTAAATGGTTTGATCCATATTGGTGAGAAGCAGTTTGGCGGAGGCCGAGCGGGTGAAAAAGCAGCTACTGGAATCACCGAACAATTAGTAGATTTTGGTTTTGATAGTGGCCGGATGAAGACAGGAACACCACCTAGGGTAGATGGTCGTTCATTGAATTATGAGGTGATGATTCCACAACCGGGCGATGTTAATCCAGAACGATTTTCTTATAAGGAAACCCCAAGATTGGAAAAACAACGTGATTGTCACATGACGCATACGAGTGCCTTGGTTCACGATTTATTGCGCGAAGGCTTTGATCGATCACCAATGTTCAACGGTCGAATTAAGAGTATTGGTCCTCGGTATTGCCCATCGATAGAAGATAAGATTCATCGTTTTTCAGAAAAGGATTCTCATCAAATATTTGTGGAGCCCGAGGGCTGGAATACGGTTGAAGTATATGTGAATGGCTTTTCTACTTCCTTGCCTGAAGACATTCAATTTCGAGCATTACGTTCTGTGGTGGGGTTTGAAAACGTAAAGTTTTTTAGGCCGGGTTATGCCATAGAATACGATTATTTTCCACCCACCCAATTAAAGCACACTTTAGAAACCAAGTTGATCAACAACTTGTTTTTCGCAGGGCAGATAAATGGAACGACTGGGTATGAGGAAGCTGCTTCTCAAGGATTAATGGCAGGCATCAATGCCCACCAAAAAATTCAGGAAAAAGAACCTTTTATTCTAAAACGGGATGAGGCTTATATAGGGGTTCTTATCGACGATTTAATCACAAAGGGAACAGAAGAGCCCTATAGAATGTTTACCTCAAGAGCAGAATACAGAACGCTCCTCCGACAAGACAATGCCGATTTACGCTTGACCCCGAAGGGACATAAATTAGGGTTGGCCACCGAAGACCGACTGCGAAGAATGGAGGAAAAAAAGCAAAAGTCTGATGCTTTTGTTTCCTTTTTTCGAAAGACCAGCTTTGTGCCGGAGGAAATCAACCCCATTTTAGAACGCGTTGGCTCGGCTCAAGTAAAACAGTCCGACAAGATGTTCAAGGTGTTTTCAAGGCCCAGGGTTACCATGGGCCACATGATGGAACTGGATGCGGTGTCGCATTACGTTAATGAAAATACGCTCGACAACGAGGTTTTGGAGCAGGCCGAGATACAGGTGAAGTACTCGGGCTATATCGAAAAGGAAAAGAATAACGCTGACAAGTTGCAACGACTTGAAAACATAAAGATTCCTGAAAACTTTGATTATTCTAAATTAAAGTCATTGTCTTCGGAGGCAAGGGAGAAGTTGAATGAAATTCAACCCATGACGATTTCGCAAGCCTCAAGAATCAGCGGGGTTTCACCGTCAGATGTCAGTGTTTTATTGGTGTATTTGGGCAGGTAAAAAGAATCACGTTCCACGTGGAACAATGACAGTTTTGTGGCTTGGTTTTTGATTCCAATTAAAAACAAATCAAGACCAGCATGAAAAACTTTACTATTCTCCTTTTAGGGGCATTGCTTTTACATTCGTGTATTCCCTTAAGAATTGCCCCCAATATCTCTGACTACAAAATGACACAGGGCAAACGATTTAAAAGAGGGCTGCCTAAGAAAACCATGTTTGTTTTTGAAGACCCAAAAGATGATGGGGAGTTCTATAGCTACATTGATACAAAGTTCAACCTTCAGGATTATTATGTAGATGTGGAGGTTCCGTTCTTTATAGACGAAGAGCCGTATTATTTTTCGTTTTATGAGGTAGATATTAAAGACAAGGCCATCAATCTGGTGCCTTTGATTTTTGATTTGACCTTGAATGCGGCCTTGGGAAATGATGATTTTGAAACCTATACCGCAACAGAGGAGAACAGCATCAAAAGAGACGGAAACTATTATGTTGCTATTGAGGTTTTTTCCAGAGAAACAGAAGACTGTTTGGCGGAAGGGTATAAAAATAGAGGTCGTGTTTTGACGTATCTTCGCGAACTAAAAGAAGAATACCTCCTTACGCACAATTATAATGAAGTCGTATTTAAAAACGAGTGACCATTTTTTAACCAAGGAATCGTTCAACTTACTTTATGATGAAAAGTTGGACATGTTGGTCACGGACCCACAACCTTCAGATTTGGGCAAGTACTATGACTCAAAAGAATATATTTCGCACACTGACGAATCGAGCGGGCTTAAGAACAAACTGTATCAGTTTGTAAAGAAAATCAATCTTAGAAGTAAACTTGCCTTGGCAACTAACCATGCCAACAATAACTTCAGCCTTTTAGATGTTGGTGCGGGCACCGGCGACTTTTTGATGTATGCAAAAACAAATGGCTGGAAAGTGGAAGGAGTGGAGCCAAACGATAATGCAAGACTATTGGCCCAAAAGAAATCTCTTTTCCTAAAAGAAGATTTGGCCAAACTTGAAAAAGAACGGTTTCAGGTAATTACCTTATGGCATGTGCTCGAGCATTTACCGCATCTTGAAGCGAGCATCGCGACCTTGTGCAATAAACTGGAAGAAGAAGGCACCTTGTTTATTGCGGTTCCAAATTTTAGATCTTTTGACGCTCGGCACTACAAATCGTATTGGGCGGCCTATGATGCACCACGACATTTGTGGCACTTTTCTAAAAAGGCGATACAAGAACTATTCGCGAAACACGACATGACACTGGTCAAGACAAAACCCATGTGGTTCGATTCCTTTTATGTTTCCTTGTTAAGTGAAGAATATAAAACCGGGAAAAAGAATTGGCTGAAGTCATTTTTGGTGGGCCTATGGTCAAACCTGAAGGGAATAACAACCCAAGAGTTCAGTTCTCACATTTATATTCTACAAAAACAGAAATAACAAGGTTGTTTACGTGTTTTACAGACCCAACCATAATACTACTATTGGAATTTTAAAAACCCCTGTTAGAAGTCCTTATTTAAAGCCCTTTTGTATAGGCCAAGTCAATTCTGCTTCTAAAAACCAATAGAAATACCTTATAATGCCTAAAAACATTATTTCTGATTCTAATGAAGATGAATGTAAAGGCTTTTCCTATTTTAGCATCCTCAAAATTTAGAACGATGAAAAAGTTTCTTTTTGCCATAGCAACACTAATGCTCATTTCTTGTCAGCAAGACAAAATTGCCTATGTTGACAATATCAAGTTGATGGATGGGTACCAAGAAAAGATTGATGTTGAAAACAAGTTTAAGGTTAAAGCAGAAGCCATGAACAAAAAACGCGATAGTATTTCCCAGGCGTTTCAATTGGAATATCAGGCCTTACAGACCAAGGCCCAGAATTGGTCACAGAAAAAAGCACAGGAAGAACTTGGGCTGATGCAACAGCGCAGTCAGTTTTTGGGACAACAACTTCAACAAGAAGAGCAGAAGCTGCAGCTTGATGGTCAAGCCGAGATGGATAGTGTGGTTAGCAAAGTGAAGGAAGAAATTCGCGCGTATGGCAAAGCCAACGGATATACTTACATCTTGACTGGCGGTGAAGGGGGGAGCGTGCTTTACGGCACTGATGCCAAAAACTTAACGGCCGATGTGCTTAAAATCTTAAACGACAAGTACAAGAAATAAGCGCCATTTTTTGTAAATTATTGTTTTTCAATTAGTTACCGCAATAAAAACAGTAGAAATACGGTAGGAACTAAATAAATTACAATGGTTTTTGCCCCCTCATAATCTTTTGCTATACGTTGGCCCAACAAAAGCATTAGCAAGGTCACACCAGAAACCATTGCCCCATATAAAGCAAAAAAGGTATTGTCGTGCAAAATCAGGTGAACCAGTCCTATGACGGACAACAACCCGGCTGCTAGTTCCATTACGGTAATTATTCCTAACAACATGGGAACTCCATTTTTAAAGGGAGATTCTGCGAAGTGACCTGTCAACCACGAAAGATTCCCTTTCCAATCCTTTACTTTATCGATTCCACTTTGAAGGAAAACAATTATCAAAAAGAGGAGAAGGATAATTTCGGCGTAGTGGCCATCGACATGAAGATGCATAGTGTTGTTTTTAGGAGGCTTTAACGTGTAAAAGCCGGGTTAGTTTTATTGAAAGGTCTGTGAAAATAAGTCTGGAGTTTCCGTTTCGCTCGACATGAAGCATGGCTGTTTCCAATTCTTTGAAAATCGGCTCGATGTTGTTTTCATGAATAAAGGGCGCAAACTTTTTGAGTTCAAAATTATCTACATGAATTTTTGAAAACACAAGTTCTGTGGTGCTGTAGTTCAGTAATAACGCCTGTCGAACAATGGAAATGCAGTAGTGTAAAAATTTCTTTTGCACTTCTCGCCCCACTTTGGCCAATTCTTCGCTCCATAAAATTAAATCACGCACTGCGGCTTTATTCCCTTTGGCTTTAAAGGCACCGCGTACCCAGGCCACAAACCATTTTTCAAAAACAAGGTCTTCAGAATCTTGATTCATTAAATCAAGAGCCTTATTAAAATTACCGTTGGCTTCGTGCGCCAATTGAATGGCCTGACTTTGGTTCAGTCCTCTCTCCATCAAACCTTTTGTTACGATATCTTCAGGCAATTTTGGAAAGTGGAGCACTTGGCATCGCGAACGAATGGTTCCTATCAATTGCTCTTCTTCTTCTGCGATCAAGAGAATGATGGTTTGCTTCGGAGGTTCTTCTATTAGTTTTAAAAGCTTGTTTGAGGCGGCAATATTCATCTTTTCGGCCATCCAAATCAATAAAATCTTATAACCGCCCTCATACGATTTTAAAGAAAGCTTTTTGACAATATCCTGGGCCTCATCAACTCCGATTTGGCCTTGCTTTTTTTCGATGCCGATAAATCGGTACCAATCAAAGAGGTTACCATACGGTTGCTCAGATAAAAATTGGCGCCATTCCTTAATATAATTATCGCTTACCGCATGACTTTTCACCTTGTCTGAGTTTGAAACTGGAAAGGCAAAATGAATATCAGGATGGGTGAAGCTTGCACACTTATGCAAACAGGCATCATAGGCCGGAGTGTCTTTTTCATGACTTTTTGAAATGACATATTGGGCGTACGCAAGGGCAATTGGTAAGGTACCACATCCTTCAGGGCCAACAAACAGTTGCGCATGTGGAATGCGCCCATTGTCTGCGGAAGTAATCAAATGATTTTTTAGGTGTTTTTGTCCTAAGGCGTTGTCAAAAAGCATTACTCAAATATAGGATATTTCGTTGCGATGGTAAGAAACATAAAATTGGGTTAAATGGGCCTCAATTTAGTTTTGGAGCCATCAGGAATTGGTTACTTTTGGATACTCAAAACAAGAACCCAGACTGGGGGCAAATTGTTCATTCGCCTTCACCATTGTAAAGACATCGCAAAACCAAATAATCATTAAAATACAGACCCGTGAAAACCATAGACGACTATAATTTCGAAGATAAAAAAGCATTGATTCGAGTTGACTTTAATGTGCCGCTCGATGGAGATTTCAATGTGACGGACACGAGTAGAATTGAGGCGGCAAAGCCGACCATCTTGAAGGTGTTGGAAGATGGAGGAAGCGCAGTGCTCATGAGTCACTTGGGCCGACCCAAAGGGCAGCGAAATGAAGCGATGTCACTAAAACATATTTGTGATAAGGTGTCTGAAATAATAGGGGTGCAAATCAAGTTTGTAGACGATTCTGTTGGTGAAAAGGTGGATCAGGCGTATGCCGAGCTTCAAAGCGGTGAAATTCTTTTGCTCGAAAACCTTCGTTTTTACAATGAAGAAACGAGTGGAGAAACCGGTTTTGCAGAGAAACTATCCAAATATGGTGACATCTATGTAAATGACGCTTTTGGAACGGCGCACAGAGCGCATGCATCCACTACTATTGTTGCTCAGTTTTTTGAAGGTCAAAAGTGTTTCGGGTACCTGTTGGCCAAAGAAATTAAGGCCATTGAAAAAGTGATGCAAACCGGTGAAAAACCGGTAACGGCTATATTGGGAGGAGCCAAGGTTTCTTCTAAAATCACCATTATCGAGAACATATTGGACAAGGTTGACAACCTTATTGTTGGTGGCGGAATGACCTATACTTTTGTGAAAGCCCAGGGTGGACAAATAGGGGACTCCATTTGCGAAGATGATAAAATGGAACTGGCTTTAGACATTATGAAAAAGGCAGAAGAGAAAAACGTCACCATTCACTTGCCAGTGGATGTTATTGCCGCAAATGCCTTTGATAACGAAGCCAACACACAAACTGTGGCCGTTGACGCTATTCCTGATGGATGGCAGGGTCTAGATGCCGGCCCTGAAACCCTTGAAAGGTTTAAGGCCGTAATACTTGATTCAAAAACCATACTCTGGAATGGCCCTGTAGGCGTCTTTGAAATGGAAAGTTTTGCAGGAGGGACCATAGCCGTCGGAACTTTTGTAGACGAGGCAACAAAACAAGGTGCCTTTTCATTGGTCGGTGGTGGAGATTCCGTATCTGCAGTTAAACAATTTGGTTTTCAGGACAAGGTGAGCTATGTATCAACCGGAGGTGGAGCAATGTTAGAGAGCCTAGAAGGGAAAACCTTACCAGGCATAGCCGCGATATTAGGCTAGTCGATAGCTCATCGACTAACTACATTCATCCGATTTTTTAAGTTTTTAACCTTATTCTTTTTAAAATAAGGCAAAAAAGCTGCATTTTAGTTGCCCCCTGAACCAAACTTTGTGCAAAATGAATGTAAGATTTCGTGCCCCGCTAACGCTTTTTCTTCTTTTAACTTTTAGCTCTCTAGGTGCGCAAGACCTTAAATTGCAGGACAGCCTTGTAACGATAAATGATTCAACGGTTGTAGAAGAGCCGGTGATATTGCAGCAGGACAAAAACTCCTTACAAGACGCCACATTGAATGTGCCCGCAGTTGCCTCAAAAAAACCATTCTCTTTAAAGGATATTGAAGAGGCTTATGTTTATGATAGCCTATGGCTGAAAGAATTGGCCAAGCATGAGGCGTATTTTCAAGAAATGTATGCTGAGGTAACACAAACCAAAGAAGATAGTTTAAACTATCTGGCCTTACCCACAGATACCTTGAAAGCGAGACTGGCCCTTCTCAATGAAAAAACGCCTTTTAATATTGCATATAACCCTTCATTGGAGCAAGTCATCAAAACCTTTTTGACCCGTAAAAGAGGCTTGATGGAACGAATGCTAACTGCAAGTCAATTTTATTTTCCATTGTTTGAACAAGAACTGGATAATCAAGATATTCCCCTTGAAGTTAAATATTTGGCAATCGTAGAATCAGCGTTGAATCCTAGGGCGAGATCAAGGGTTGGTGCAACGGGGTTATGGCAATTTATGTTTGCCACGGGTAAATCATACGGTTTGGAGGTGAGCAGTTATGTTGATGACCGACGAGACCCCATTGCCTCCACCAAAGCAGCAGGGAAATATTTGGCCGTTCTCTACGATATATTCAATGATTGGGATTTAGCTTTAGCCGCCTACAATTCAGGTCCTGGTAACGTAAACAAAGCCATTCGACGTTCAGGAGGATATAAAAATTATTGGAACATTCGACGAAACCTTCCACGTGAAACCGCAGGTTATGTGCCAGCATTTTTGGCAACCATGTATCTTTTTGAGTATGCTGAAGAGCACGGATTAACAGGTGAAAAGGTGGAGCGACCTTATTTTGAGACCGACACTGTTCATGTTAAAGAGCTGATTACTTTCGAACAAATCTCCGAATTGGTGGGAATTTCAAAAGAAGAACTTCAGGTACTGAACCCTCAGTACAAACTGAACATTATTCCAAAGGTCAAGAATAAAACATACGTGTTGCGACTTCCAATAAAGCAAATGGGAAAATTTGTCTCAAATGAAGAAGCAATATATGCTTTTGCAAAAGCGGAGCTTGAAAAGCAAGAAAAACCCTTGCCTCAATTAGTAAATAGTAGTGATCGTATTCGATACAAGGTGAGAAGTGGTGATTATTTAGGAAAAATTGCAGAGCGCTATGGCGTTGGAGTTAGTCAGATAAAACGCTGGAACGGGCTTAGAAGTAACAACCTTCGCATAGGTCAGCGATTGACCATATATCCAAGAAAGCCGATACCCGCTGCGCAAACCAAGACAGTAGCATCGAGAACAAAGCCTAGAAAACCAATTCAACTCCCAAGTGACCCTTCTAAAATTCACGAGGTTCAGTCCGGCGACTCGCTCTGGACCATTTCAAGAAAATATCCTGGGATTTCCATAGATAATTTACGGGAATGGAACGGTATTCAAGGCAGCAACTTAAAACCGGGAACAAAACTAAGACTGTGTAACTGCTCGTCATAATTCCTGCAAGAACGGGCCTTTAGAAAACTGAACCATATCGTTTTTTGGCCAAGCACCCTTCCTAAATTCCGGAATACGAATTGAAACACCTAGTTCACTCATCAAAAGCCATTGCGTTGCTTTAAATTCATACCTTTAAACAGTTATGAAGAAATTTACATCCCTTTTATTTTTGACCCTTTTGATTTTGGTTTCATGCAAGGAGAGTTCAAAACCAAAACGTTTTTTACCCCCTTCAACAGGTAGTGTTAATTCGCTAATGGTGGTTATGGAGACCGAACTTTGGCGTGGAGCTGTGGGAGACAAGGTTCGCGAGCTATTTGCAAGCCCTTCGCTGAGTTTAATGCCCGAGCAACCCATTTTATCGCTTACACAAATCCCACCTCAGGTATTTAAAGGGGCAACAGCACATTCAAGGTCAGTTTTGTTCGTATCTCAAGACTCCCTTCAAGTAGCGCATGTAAAAACAAATGTTTATGCCCAACCCCAGAAAGTGGCCGTAGTTAAGGGTACCACATATAACGAATTGGTTGGAGGTTTAGAAAAAATAGCTGGCAAGGCAATTAGCTCATTCAAACAAACAGAGATAGTTGAGGCACAAAAACGATTTACCCGCTCATTGAACAAAGAAACAGCGTTGCAAGAAACGTTTGGTATTTCAATGACCATACCATCGGCATACCGCGTTGGTAAGCAAGAAGACAACTTAGTTTGGTTAGATCGTCAAATTCCTAAGGGAAACATGAATATTTTGGTGTATAGTATGCCCGAAAACAGTTTTTCAAATGACTCCACTTTTGTTCGGGATATTGTG
>CAYNUM010000055.1:4813-9354 GCA_964400025.1 uncultured Croceivirga sp. | reverse complement strand
TAATTCACGCAGAATATTCTTGACATGTGCGACCATATCATCCAAGGCATGATAAGATTTTGATGGATGTTCAACGCGAACAATTTCTACTTTATCAAATTGATGTAAGCGATTCAATCCTCGAACATGTGCGCCATAGCTTCCCGCCTCTCTTCTAAAGCAGGGGGTATACCCTGTATATTTTATTGGAAAATCACCTTCTTTCAGTAATTCATTCCTAAAGATATTGGTCACAGGAACCTCAGCAGTTGGAATTAGATACAGATTGTCCTCTCCGATAAAATACATTTGACCTTCTTTATCAGGAAGGTTTCCGGTACCGTAACCTGAAGTCTCATTGACCAAATGGGGCACTTGTATTTCGGTATAGCCAGCTTCGGTATTCTTATCCAGAAAGTAAGCTATCAAGGCGCGTTGTAAGCGTGCGCCCTTACCCTTGTAGACCGGAAATCCGGCCCCAGAGATTTTTACGCCCAATTCAAAATCAATGATGTCATATTTTTTGGCCAGTTCCCAATGGGGTAGGGCATTTTCAACCAGTTTTGGAATATCGCCTTCGCGGAATACCTCTTCATTGTCTTCATCTGAACTTCCCTTGGGAACTGATTCATGCGGAATATTCGGAATCTGGTATAAAAGTTCCTGAAGTTCATTTGCAACCGCGTTCAAAGCTTCAGAAAGTGTTTTTGAGGTTTCCTTCAAATCAGAGGTTTGGGACTTGATGGCGTTGGCCTCGTCCACTTTTCCGCTTTTGAATAGCTGACCAATTTCTTTTGAAAGCCGGTTTGATTCTGCCAAAGTGTTATCCAGTTCGGTCTGCGTTGCACGGCGTTTTTCATCCAATAGAATAACCTGATCTAAAAGTAGGGCACCATCTAGGTTTCTCTTGGCCAATGCCGTAATGTATTCCTCTTTGTGTTCGCGTATCTTCTGAAGCTGAAGCATAGGTTTTGCTTTAAGACGGCAAAATTACTTTTTTGGGGCAGAATTATCGTCTATACTGGGTAAAATCCATTCATTATGTGAAAAATGCTTCCATGGTACGGCGGCCATATCCACATCGGGGTCAACCAATGGGCGGTATTCACCAGCGTTTACTTTTGTTTTGCCAGTGACATAAACGCTAATATCTTGCCCTTTGGCGGCATATTCTTTTTTTAAGTGTTGGGAGAATTGCCATATGTAGTCCGGATAACTCCCCACTTTTCGACGTTGTTTTTTGGTGAGGTACTCGTCTTGTTTAATTATAATGGTGTCTTTGGTCGCTTTGTCGACTACCTTGAACTGTGTGTAACCAGCTCGACTTCTTAGCATCATTCGCCAACTGAGGCGATGCCCCTCTTCGGTCCAAAGCACGTCGTCTTTAATGGCATGGTGACGCAGGGGCAATAAGACCTGTATAATCAAATAGATTGCCATCGCCCCGAAAATAAACTGATGGTTTTTAGGATTATCGGTGGTAGTTGGCACAGTAATTTCCTTCTTTCGAAGGAATAATTTTCTAATGGTTTGCGGGGCAAAAAAGAACACGCAGAACGCCAGTGAGAGGTACGGGAAAATACCTATTCTAAACACATAGCTATTGAATAGATGGAAAAATATTGAAAATCCGAAAGCAATTTTTCGTGTAGGCTTCCAAAGCAATGCCGGTACCACCAACAAATCAAATAAGATGCCGAAAACTGAAATAATGGTATGAACCCATTTCAATTGTAGAAATTCACCAATCAGCCAATAGTCTTTTTTACCGCGCATTAAAATTTCAATAATGCTATAGTCGAACCAATCCGCATACAATTTGGCAATGGAGGCATAGGTGTATACGACGAATAGTTGCGCAATAATCAGCCAGCGTATCCAATTGTACATCCAGTCTTTTTTGATTTTTGGGTTGAAATGGGCATCTAATGAGAGACTTTTGTTTGCTGGTAAAAGTCCCATAATGAATGCCAAAAGCATTAATAGATAGTAGTGGTTATTGTAAGAAGTCTTTTGCATTAAATACACCCCTGTCCACATGAAAGCGAAGGCAAATGCACTGAAGCGGTATTTATATCCTACCGTAATGAGCAAACCGAAAATGCCCATCAATGCAAAATAGTAGTACATGCCATCACCGGGAAGTGGTTGCAACCATTCAAACCCAATAAATGAGAAGGTAAATTGGGGTTCGATAAAGGTGCGTCTCACCCAACCGGTGTATATAGCACCGAATGCCTCACAACATACCAGAATTCCATAAAAAACACGAAATACCACTAATTGGGCATTATCAATTTTTTTGAACAGAAATTCGTTAAGGCGCTTCATTTTTGAAAAAATCCAATGCTATTGTTTTATCCAGGCTCAGCTGTTCGCTCAGAGCTTGAAGGGAGTCAAACTTATGTTCATCCCTTATCTTTTTGTGGAGTCGTATGGTAATTTTTTTATCATAAAGATCTTGGTCAATATTAAAAAGGTTGACCTCAATACTTTTGACCGACCCATTCACCGTGGGGTTGACCCCAATATTCATCATGCCGTCAATATTTCGCCCGTCAAATTCGCAACGCACGATATACACCCCATTTTGCGGAATTAGCTTGTACGATTCTTCAATTTTAATATTGGCCGTAGGAAAACCTAAATCCTTACCAAGCCCTCTACCGGCTACGACCTTACCCGTAAGCATGTACTGGTATCCTAAATATCTATTCGCGGTTTGAATATCGCCATTGAGCAGTGCATTTCTTATTTTGGTGGAACTTACCGAGACCTCGTCAATTTCTTGTGCGGGAATTTCCTCCACTTGAAAATCAAAAGTATTACCGAAGCCAATCAAATCTTGAATACTCGCATTTCGATTACGGCCAAAGCGATGATCATAACCAATTACCACACTTTTGGTCTGAAGGGTATTCACTAGAACATCTCGAACAAACTCCATAGCCGAAAGCCTTGAAAATTCTTTGGTAAAGGGATGGACGATGAGATAGTCCAAGCCCATTTCCTTTAAAATCTGCTCCTTTTCAGCCAAGGTGTTCAACAATTTTATATTGGCATCTTTTTGTAGCACCATTCTTGGATGCGGAAAAAAAGTAAGCACGGTTGAGCGCGTTCCTGTTTTTTTGGCATTATTTATGAGTCGTTCCAATATCCGCCTATGACCTATATGCACCCCATCAAAGGTGCCGATGGTAATTGCGGTGTTTTCTGAAGATTTGAATTGTGAGATGCCTTGGACTGTTTCCACGGAACAAAAATAAAAAGGCTTACTTTTGATTAAGTATCGCCCCCTCGTTGAATGAAAGCTAAGTTACATTTTGTTCTATCAATAACCATACTTTTCTGCAGCTTTTATGGGTTAGGTCAACAAGATTATTGGAAGCAAACACCCACCCAAAGCATCCCCGGTTCATCGCAACAATCACAAGGTGAAGTACTGTTTGATTTGAATAGTGCATCCTTTGCAAAGGTGTTAAGTGCTGTAAATCAGAACCAGGGACAATCATTGTATTTTCCTGATGAAAAGGGGAAAATACATTCCTTTGAAGTCTGGGAAACCCCTGTGCTACACCCTGAGCTTTCCAAAAAATACCCCACGATTCAATCGTTCAGTGGGCGTTCAAAAGAAGGTCATTTCAAGATAAAGTTCAGTACTAGTCCCAAAGGAGTTCAGATTACATTGATGAATTTGGATTCTGGGGAAATGACTTTTGGAGAAAAAGCGAAGGGTAGCTCAAATACCTATAGAATTTACAGTAGTCGTGAAAGCAAGCAAAGAGATACCTTTCAGTGCCTTACAAAAGACAAATTACGTGCTCAAAATGTTACTGCTGCCAAAAGCTTGGTAGATGACCAAATTTTGAGAAAGTACCGTATTGCGGTTTCAACAACAGGGGAATACACAGCTTATCATGGGGGTACGGTTTCGGGCGCATTGGCTGCAATAAATGCCACATTGACTCGAGTTAATAGTGTTTTTGAGACTGATTTGGCCGTAACCCTTGAACTGGTCGCGAACAATGATCAAGTCATTTTTATCGATGCAGAGAATGATCCTTACACCGGTAGCTTTAATTCCCAAGTTCAAAACACCTTAACTTCCATTATCGGTGAGGAAAATTATGATGTGGGTCATCTGTTTCATCGTGATAATGATAACGGGAACGCTGGGTTTATTGGTTCGGTCTGTGTTGATAACCGAAAAGGAAGCGCTTTTGCTTCTGCTTTGATTCCCGAAGGGGATTTGTTCGATTTGGATTATGTTGCCCATGAATTGGGGCATCAATTCGGTGCGAACCATACTTGGTCTTTTGAATCTGAAGGCACGGGGGTTCAAGTAGAGCCAGGCAGCGGTACCACCATAATGGGTTATGCGGGTATCACGGGTGAGAACGATGTCGCGCCGAATGGTGATGATTACTTTCACCATGCTTCTATTTCACAAATTCAAGACTATTTACAGACGACAAGCTGCTCAGATAATACGGTGCTTAGTAATAATCCTCCGGTAATAAATCCACTTCCTGATTATGTCATTCCGGCGGGAACGCCTTTTG
>CAYNUM010000055.1:234-4803 GCA_964400025.1 uncultured Croceivirga sp. | reverse complement strand
ACGCCACTGATGTTGATGGCGATATGCTGACTTATGTTTGGGAACAAATTGATGATGGGGTCGTGGTCACTTCTACCTTCGGACCAGATAATATTTCAGGAGCCAACTTTAGATCCTTACCTCCAACAGGAAATCCTGAACGCTATTTCCCCAGACTTTCAAGGGTAATATCGGGGAATCTTGAACAAATAAATCCCTTGGAAAATGATGCTTGGGAAACGGTTTCAAACGTACAACGTGAAATAAATTTTGCGCTTACTGTACGTGATAATAACCCAAGTGGTGGTCAAGTGACCTCAGATTCTGTTTCGGTTACCATTGAAAATACAGGTGGACCATTTAGGATAACTTCACAAACGGCAAACGAAACTTACCAGGCGGGAAGCGTACAGAACATCACTTGGGATGTAGCCAATACCAATCAACAACCCATCAATACAGCAACCGTTTCTATTTTTCTTTCTACCGATGGAGGATTGACTTTCCCTGTAGTATTAGCAAATGACGTTCCGAATATAGGCTTGGCCCAGATTCAATTACCGGGCGTTGCATCAACGAATGCAAGGGTAATGATAAGGGCGAACGATAATATTTTCTTTGCGGTCAACAGTGCAGATTTTACAATAACGGAAACTTCGGCTATTTTGAGTTTTGGAGAACTCAGTTATAGCAGTTGTCAACCTGATGATATTACTACTTCCCTTGTTTACGAAACCTTCAGTGGCTTCTCAGAGACAATGACCTTAAGTATTGATAGTGCGCAGCCGTTTACAGCAAGTTTTTCACAGAATACCGTTTCAGCCAATGGAACAACAATTGACTTAACTTTAGGAAACACTGCCAACATACCCGTGGGTTCACATACTTTGGATGTGGTCGCAAATGGTGCAAGTTTTTCTACCTCGGTAACGTTGGAAATTGACATTTTTGAAGGTACTTTGAACGACGTGGTTTTGACCAATCCTCAAGACGCTTCGGTGGGGGTGAATGTGAATCCTATTTTTTCTTGGCAAGATAACCCTAATTACAATGCGTTTGATATAGAAATTGCACTTGACGAAACTTTTACTTCGATTGTAGAATCTTCAGCGGTGACTTTTGCCAGTTATCAAAGTGCCAACCTGATACCAGAAACCCAATATTTTTGGCGGATACGCCCGAAAAATGAATGTGGTGATGGCACTTTTGGAACGCCCTTCAGTTTTACGACCTCAGTAGTGAACTGTGTGCAATTTGATTCCAACGATTTGCCGTTGGAGATTTCAGCTGACGGTACGCCTACGGTGATGTCAAAACTTTTTTTGGCTGAAGACCTTCGTATTGCCGATATCAATGTAAGTCTCGAAATTTCGCATACCTTCTTGGAAGATTTGACCGTAACTCTCATTTCTCCGGCAGGAACGAGGGTTCCCCTTATTTCAAAAAACTGTGGTAGTTTGAATAATGTTATTGTGGTTTTTGATGATAGTGGGTCAACCTTAAGTTGTTCGGGAAATCCAGCAATCAGTGGAGTAATCCAACCTTTGGGTACGCTGGCAACTTTTAACGGGGAATCTACCCTGGGCGAGTGGACTTTGGAAATTCAGGATTCGGCAGTTTCAGATGGTGGCTCGTTCGATGCCTTTTCTTTGGAGATTTGTGTGGAAGGAATATTTCGCCCTGATGATGATGAGGATGGTGTTTTTGATGATGGTGATGATTTATGTTTGGGTACCCCAAAGGGAACACTGGTTGATACGTCCGGATGCCCATTGAACGCCTTTCCAACCAATAATTTTTCGGTCTCGATTCAAGGAGAAACCTGTAGGGATAATAATGATGGAATAATTTCAGTTGTAACCATGGATGACACTCTCGAATATTCTGGAACTCTGACCGGTAATGGAGTGAATGTTACCAATCAATTTATGGATACAACCAGTTTTTCAAATCTTGCAGCAGGCACCTACCAACTTTGTATTACCGGAACGGATGGGGTAACCAGTTTTAGGGAAAGCTGCTTTGATATTCAGATTGATGAACCGGTACAATTAAGCGTTTTGGCGAATCTACTGGCAGATGGCAGAACCGTTTCCCTGCAGTTCGCAGGATCGGACTTTTACAATATTGAACTGAACGGAACTTTGGAACAAACAACGGAAAATGCAATCTCAATTGATTTGGAACCAGGCTTGAATACGGTAAAAGTTACCGCAGGCCTTTCTTGTAAGGGAGTATTTGAAAAACAATTTTTTGTTGCCGACGCTCCAATACTAATTCCAAATCCGGTGGCTGAATGGGTCACCATTAGTTCTCGCTTTCAGAATCAAGAGATAATGGTCAGCATTTATTCAGCCGAAGGCCGCTTAGTGAAAACTCAAAAGGCCATTGCAGAAGAGTTTAGTGTTGAAATGAATGTATCGGAACTCTCAAGCGGACTTTATTATGTTAGACTTGAATCTGGTGAAGTTTCCCAAACCTCTAAAATGATAAAGCAATGAAACACTTTATGCTATTGGGGGTTCTATTGGTCTTTTTCAGTTGTAAAAAAGATGATGGCCCTCCGCCATCTCCCGAAGGGGCACAGTTGGTATTTCCGCTTGAAAATTCTGAGTGCACTACGGGTGTAAGTCTTGATGAAACACTGAGCCAGGTAACCTTTGAATGGCAAGCAGCCAATAATACGGATCGCTATACCCTAACCGTAATCAATCTGTTAACCAATACACCTCAAGCGATTTCGACAATTAATACCTCGGCTACTTTGTCTATTGAAAAGGGCGCTCCATTCTCCTGGTCCATTTTATCTTCCAATTCTGAATCTGATGATACGGCCACCAGTGAATCATGGCTATTTTATAATGCGGGTTCGCAAACCACTTATGCCCCATTTCCGGCCCAAGTTCAATTTCCAGAACCGGGTAGCACAGTGCAGGCCAATGGCGAAGGCCAAGTAGAACTGGCATGGATAGGAGCGGATGTGGAAGACGATATTGTCTCCTTTGAAGTGTACTTTTCCGAGACCAATCCTCCCAACTTGTTGACATCTACTGAAAGTAATTCTTCCCAAACTCTTGTGAATGCGGTTTCAGGGAACATTTATTATTGGAGGGTAGTGACCACTGATTCAGAAGGGAATACTTCTGATTCAGGGGTTTTTGATTTTAAGGTACTTTAAGAGCTATGTTCCATTGAACAGGTTCATAGTGTTCTTTGCCCCTGCAAAAACAAATGAACGAATGAGCTGAGTACTTTTGTCAAGTCGCTCTTTTAGCGTAGTTTCTTCGTCTTCGGTCCATTTTCCCAATACATAATCCACTTGTTTTCCTTTCGAAAATTCTGCCCCTACACCAAAACGAAACCTGTGGTATTTGGTAGTCTGTAAAGTGTTTTGAATATCTTTCAATCCATTATGACCCCCATCACTTCCCTTTGCTTTTAAACGCAACGTACCAAAAGGGAGGTTGATGTCATCGGTAATTATAAGAATGTTGTCCACAGGAATTTTTTCATGGTCCATCCAATACTTTACCGCTTTACCGCTAAGGTTCATATAGGTAGACGGTTTTAAGGCCAAAACCGAACGGCCTTTGTGTTTGAAGGAGCCAATAACACCCAATCGGGCATTTTCAAATGAAAAGTCTTCTTCTGTTGCCAGTTGGTCCAATACGGAAAACCCAATATTATGCCGTGTGTTTGAATATTGCTCCCCAATATTTCCCAATCCAACAATCAAATACTTTTTCATAGGATCGGTTTCTTGTAGTTGAACATCATTTTTTGTAGAGAAAAGGGAATTTAAAAATTGGAACACGTTGTTTTAGTTCAAAAATAAAAAAGCATCCAAAACACAAGGTCTGGATGCTTTAAGTTTATTAACTGAGATGATTTTTAACCTTCAGCAGGAGCTTCGGCTGCGGCTTCAGCACCTTCTGCTGCACCTTCTTCTTCCTCTTCCTCGTCATCGGCAACGGCATTACGTGAAGCCTTAACCTGTACGACGGTAATGTTGTCAGGATGCATGATCGTGTAGTCATCTGTACGAATGGCCTCAACGGCAACTTTGCCACCAATCTTTAGTTTTGAAATGTCAACGGTGATTTCATCAGGCAACAAATCTGGTAAAGCCTTGACAGACAGTTTTCGTTTTCTGAACAATAATCGTCCACCATTTCTCACACCTGGAGAATTTCCTTCCAAACGCACAGGAATGTCCATGGTAACTGCCTTGTCTTTGAATAGCTGGAAGAAGTCAATATGCAGAATTCTATCCGTTACAGGATGAAATTGAATGTCTTGCAACACTGCTTCAAAAGTTTCACCACTCTCCAATTCAATTACTGCCGTGTAGGCATTGGGTGTGTACACTAAGTTTTTGAACGCTAGTTCATCTGCTGAAAAGTGCATTGGTTGTTCCCCTCCGTACAGCACGCAAGGGACCTTTCCAGCATTACGTAGAGCCTTGGTAGAAACCTTGCCCACGCTTTCTCTTTGGGATCCTTTGATCGTAATTGATTTCATTTTTTCAATTAATTGTTACTACTATTTTTATCGAATTGCCCAGAACCTTGTCGGAACATGGGCGTAGTC
>CAYNUM010000055.1:0-209 GCA_964400025.1 uncultured Croceivirga sp. | reverse complement strand
TGATAAATTTTGATGATATTGATGTGTTGTGGTGCACCCGATGCATCACATCGGCGAACAATCCGGAACAACTCAATACCTTTATTTTTGAATGATTTTCTTTTGAAGGAATGGAGTCTGTTATAATCAATTCCTGGAGCTTCGAGTTTTCAATTTTTGTATAGGCATCACCTGATAATAACCCATGGGTGGTAATTGACCGGACACTC
>CAYNUM010000054.1:0-9366 GCA_964400025.1 uncultured Croceivirga sp. | reverse complement strand
TTCGTTCAAAATATGAAACTCATCCGGATAGGTGATCACACACCCCACATGAACCCCCATCTTTTCAACTTCTTCTTTATCCTTGGCACCTATATCGATAAAAATATTATCCAGTTTTGGGGGCTCTTCTTTTCCAGTTTTACGGGTATGAATAGCCGGCCATCCAAAAACACCTTTGACAATTCCCGTCTTGGTATGAATGTTCACCCATTTTGAAGGCGCTATTTGATGATCGCTACCCCCATTTCGAATCACATAAAGTAGGCCATTGTCGGTGATATAATTGACATACCAAGAAATCTCGTCAGAATGCCCTTCAATAACCACTTTGTATTCTGCTTCTGGATTGATAACAGCCACAGCAGTTCCGTAAGTGTCGGTAATAAAATCATCTACATAGGGTTTCAGGTAGTCCATCCAGATTTTCTGGCCTTCCCATTCATAACCTGTTGGCGAAGCATTATTCAAGTATTTCTCAAAGAATTCAAGGGATTTCTCGTTCAGGATTTTTTCTGATGCCATAGTTTTATTTTGAACACCAAACTTAGCAATATTCACGTTTATTTAATAGCATGCGCTGGGCAATATCACTACTTTTGGTTCGATTTTTGGACATTGAGATTTCGATGAAGCAATTTTTAGTTTTCCTTTCCCTATGTTTCAGTTGCATCGGTTTTTCTCAGATTGAGGAAGAAGAAATTGATTCCTCCGCATATTATGTGCGTATGGAAGGTGACTCTTCTTGGATCAAAGCAATTGCCCTTGATGACGTATATATTTTTGGAAAACTTGAATTTGCAGATAAAAAGGAGAAACTTCGCTACTACATTTTAAGGAGAAAGACCCTAAAAGTGTATCCCTATGCCAAACTCGCAGCAGAACGTTTGGTCGAATTGAACGATAGCCTTAAATACTTCAAAAAGAAACGTCAGCAAAAACGTTATACCAAAAAGGTTCAGAAATATATTGAGGGCGAGTTTTCTGAAGAGCTAAAGAAATTGACCAGAACCGAAGGTCAGATATTGGTCAAGCTCATTCATCGTCAAACAGGCAGTACCGCTTTTCATTTAGTCAAGGAACTAAGGAGTGGTTGGCGGGCCTTTTGGTATCAAACTACGGCAAGGGCCTTTAAAATTAATCTAAAAATGGAGTTTCAACCAGCTAACGTTCATGAAGATTATCTGATTGAGGATATTTTGCAGCGGGCCTTTGCTGCTAATCGCATCAAACGTCAGAAATCAGTTTTGGACTATGATTACACCACCCTGAGCAATAAATGGAAGTCAACGCCACTCAAGGGAAACTAATTTTTTTTCTTCTTACCGAAAACAGCATCCATCACAATATTTATTGACCGGAACCCCATGTAAATGGCAAAACCTGACAAAAGGAGACCTACGATAAGTACAGGTATAAAAAGGGGTTTATCCGTGTTCTTGAATGCCTGATAAAGTATTACCGGAGCGATGAACATGGTCAAGGCGGTGTACAAAAATGATTTGATGCCTTTAACCAATAGATCTTTGTCCGTTCTTTTCATAATCCAATGTCAAATTTAATGTATTCAAAAGTCAAAAGTGTTTTGTCAAGCCTCAATTTGACTTGGAATACGGGCCATTTGTACTAAACTCATTAGATACCATTAAAAAATTGAAACAACTTCTTAAAGACTGTCTAATGGATTTCTTATTTTGGTAAAAACAGTAATTACAAAAACCGTATTCCATAAATGTCCAGTTTAGAAACTATCGTTGGTTGTGTGTATCCTAAACAAAAGGAAGAAGTATTGGAAAGCATTGAAATCCTAAAAAAGAAATATGCCTTGAATGCAGTTGAGCGTCCAATTTCAGAACAGGATGTTATTTTGATTACCTACGGTGATGGCATACTTGAACAGGAAGTTGCATCGCTGAAAACATTAAAAAAGTTTTCTGATACCTATCTCAAGGAGGAAATCAGCGCTATTCATTTGTTGCCTTGTTTTCCGTACTCATCTGACGATGGATTCAGCGTTATTGATTATTATGAAATAAATCCTGAATTAGGTACCTGGAATGAAATAGAGCAATTGGCCGAAAACTTTGAATTGATGTTCGATGCTGTGGTCAATCACATGTCTGCAACATCGGACTGGTTCACTTCTTTTTTAAATGGGGAAGTGCCTTATAATAAATATTTCATTGTTGCCGACCCTAAATTGGACTATAGCAAGGTGGTTCGCCCACGGGCATTACCCTTATTGCATTCATATGAGGCCAAAAGTGGAGTTGTAAATGTTTGGACCACTTTCAGTGAAGATCAGGTTGACCTGAACTATAAGAATACCGAAGTTTTTTTGCAGGTACTTGACATACTGCTCTATTACGTCAGCAAAGGTGCCCGTTTCATACGATTGGATGCCATTGCCTTTTTGTGGAAGGAGCAAGACACGACCTGCATTCATCTACCTGAGACCCATTTGGTCATACAGGCCTATAGAAAGGTTCTTGATTCGGTCGCCCCCAGTACGGTCTTGATTACCGAAACTAATGTTCCGCATGAAGAGAACATCAGTTATTTTGGCGATGGGTTCAATGAAGCCCATATGGTCTACAATTTCACCTTGCCACCATTATTGGCACTTTCGGTACATCAAGAAAAAATAAACACTCTTTTGAATTGGGCTCAGGGTTTACAACAGCTTGGAAATACGTGCTTTTTCAATTTTACGGCAAGTCATGATGGAGTAGGGGTACGCCCCTTGCAAGGTATTGTGCCTGTTTCAGAAATACAGCAACTGGCCGATAAGGCGTTGGAACATGGGGGATTCGTCTCTTACAAAGACAATGGAGATGGTACCCAGTCACCTTATGAATTGAATTGTAATTATCTCGATTTATTGACACCTCCTTCAGCAAATGATATAACAAGGGCAAACCGTTTCTTATTGACCCAATCTGTAATGCTATGTATGCCTGGTGTGCCAGGTGTTTATTACCACTCACTATTAGGGTCTAGAAATGATAGGGAGGCTGCTATTGATTCTGGAATAAATCGCCGAATTAACAGAAAGAAACTTGATTACCTCTCATTGACGGAAAGCTTAGCGGATAGAGAATCCTTAGAAAACCAGATATTTTCACGTTATTCTCAATTACTAAGAATTAGAAGAAACGAAGCCTTGTTCAACCCTTATGAAAAGGTAAATTATACTGCTCAAGAAAGTATTTTCATAATCGAGCGTGGTCAGGGCAATGAAAAACTATTTTGTTGTCATAATTTTTCCTCACAAGAGTTTGAATTAGCACCTTTTGGTGGAAAAATAAAAGTACTATTTCATTCTCAACAGGAGAATCCAAAAGTATTGAAACCATTTGAATTCAAGTGGATTAAAGTGATAAACCAGCCTTAAGATGGAACTTCTCATATTATTTATCGTGATTCTAGGAATCATATTGGCAACGGTGAAGTTTAAGGTACATCCTGTTTTTTCGTTGACTACCGCTGCAATACTTTCCGGTTTGTTATTTGGTCTTTCTCCCGAGTCTGTCCTTAAGACAATAGGAGAGGGTTTTGGCAAGACGCTTTCAAGTATCGGTTTTGTGATTGCTTTCGGAACTGTAATTGGAACATTTTTAGAAAGAACGGGTGGAACCAAGGTGTTGGCCAACGCCATCTTAAAATGGGTGGGGTTGAGCAAATCGCCATTGGCCATGAATTTAGCAGGTCTACTAATTTCAATTCCTGTGTACTGTGATTCGGGCTTTGTGATTCTCTCTTCATTAAACAGTGCCTTAAGCAAAAAATCAGGTATCAAATTGCTGGTTTTTGCTATCGCTTTGGCTACAGGTTTGTACTCGGCCCATGTCTTTGTTCCTCCCACACCTGGACCTTTGGCCGCTGCCGCTATTATTGAAGCTGATTTAGGAATGGTTTTATTGTTCGGGCTATTGGTTGCAGTATGCGTTTCATTGACCGGGTATTTTTGGGCCCTATTTATAGGTAGACGACTCAATCTGCGTGAAGATATTTCTGAAGCTCCCATTGCAGTCCTCGATGAGGTAAAAAACGCACCGAGCCTGTTTTTAACCCTTTTACCATTGATGGCCCCCTTGACTTTTATCGCACTAAAGTCGGTCGCTGAATATCCAACCCACCCTTTCGGAGAAAATCATTTTGTCGATTTGTTGCGTTTTTTGGGAAATCCGACGGTGGCATTACTATTGGGGGTAATTTTTGCTTTTTTTATGGTGAGAGAAAAAGGTACCGTAAATACCCAAGAGTGGATTTCAAATTCCATGAAACAGGCCGGAGCAATCATTTTAATAACTGGGGCCGGTGGTGCTTTTGGAGCGGTATTGAGAACATTGGATTTTGAATCCATTTTAAATATTGGTTCTGCAACAGGGGCCGGTGGGTTGCTTTTGGCTTTTGGCATTGCCGCTGTTTTAAAGACTGCTCAAGGTTCTTCCACGGTCTCAATAATCACTACTGCGGCCATTCTCGCACCCTTGCTTGGTACTTTTGGTTTGGAAAGCGTTGTTCAAAAGGCGTTAGCAGTTCTGGCCATTGGGGCAGGGGCTATGACCGTTTCTCATGTCAATGACAGTTATTTCTGGGTAGTTGCCGAGTTCTCTAAAATGGAATTAAAAACGGCCTTGAAAGGACATACGTTGGCTACCTTATTTCAAGGTTTAGTAGGGATCGGTGTAATTCTTATAATCTACTTTTTGGTTTAACCCAAATCATGTATTAGAAAGTCTATTACGGCTTTAAATCACTTCAAAATCTGATGTTCCACAACATTTTCAAGTTTCACCAGAACGTTGCTATGCCAAAACTTGGAAAATGCCAGCTTTTATTGTGCTTTCAACCCTCATAGCGAAGTTCCAATACATATTTTGGGTTTGATTATTCAATGGTTATGGTCGCTTTTGCCTCTTGTACAACAGCAAAATACCCTAAGGCAAAAGAGTTTGGCCGATTGACATTGTCAAATATTTCAACATTGTCAAGTCCTGTCACATCAAACATATTACCTCTAACGGTGGCCGCTGGTGTTTCAAAAACCCCACCATCATTTTCTGTTTGTTCAACCAATAAATCTATATAATTAAAAAACTGTTGGTCAGCGCCCAAAATACTGACCTCGATTTCTTGATTCTGTCCTAATTCTTCATCATAAAAATAGGAAAACTCAAATTGTTGACCATCTATAAACTGATCGTCGACACCAAGGAAATTTCCGAACCCGAAATCAAAGACATAGTAGTTGGTTTCATCAGGTACATCTGTGAAGGTTATTTTTACTTCAACATCATCTTCATCAAATAGGGTGTCGTCACCTTGTTCAAGATTGTCGATTTGAACTGTTGATGAGTAAAATGTTTGCCCGGCATATCGTTTTCCCTTGTGTTCAACAATAAGAAAGAATTCCGTATTTGCATTTAAGAATTCAGTTCTTAAACCGCCCTCGGCGGCGTAGATGCCAGAGTTGGGTGTCAATTCAAGCAAGTCGATGCGGCCAAAACTGGTGCTAAATGGGTCTTCTGGGTCCCGTTCTCCAACCAAAATAACAGCACTTTCCAGTTGGGTTACGGTATTCTCATCAAAGAAGCCGGAAGATTCGGTCACCTTTATTTCAATAGGAGCAAACTCTTGTTCAGAATCTACGCGAACAATACCATTGACCACAAGCCTGGTCTCTGGTTCTGGAACATCAACATCAATGACATCTTCACAACCACCCAGTGTCCATGTAAGAATGAGGTATAGTATTCTCCAACTTCTTATTCTTTTTTTATTATGATGTTCGCCACCTAACATTCATTCATTCAATAACTATTCGGACCTTAACCTCTTGAACAACAGCAAAATACCCTAAAGCAAAAGAGTTTGGTCGGTTCACGTTGTCAAATATTTCTACATTGTCAAGTCCGGTAACATCGAACATATTGCCTCTAACCGTGGCCGCTGGTGTTTCAAAAACCCCACCGTCATTTTCTGTTTGCTCGACCAATAAATCGATGTAATTGAAAAATTGCTGTCCAGCGCCTAAAAGTTTGACTTCCAACTCTTCACCGGGCTCCAAATCACGTTCGAGAAAATACGAGAACTCAAATTCTTGTCCATCAATGAATTGGTCGTCCAAGGCCAGAAACTCACCTTCTCCAAAGTCAAACACGTAGTAATTTTCTTCTTCTGGAACATCGGTTATGGTTATTTTTAATTCAATGTCATCCTCATCAAACAAGGTGTCGTCACCTTGTTCAAGATTGTCGATTTGAACGGTTGATGAGTAAAACGTTTGCCCAGCGTAACGTCTTCCTTTATGCTCAACAACTAGAAAGAATTCGGTGTTGGAATTAAAAAACTCAGTTCGTATTCGGTCATCAGTATCGGTGCCCGGTATATAACTCGGAATGTATACCCCCGTACCTGGTTCTTGTTCAACAAGAACAGCGGTGCCGAATCTTCGACTAAAGGGGTCATCAGGGTCTCTTTCACCGATTAAGATTACAGCACTTTCAAGTTGTGTTATTTGATTTTCCCCAAAAAAGCCTGAAGATTCGGTTGCCCTAATTTCGACAGGTGCGAATTCTTGATTAGGATCTACACGAACGATACCATTAATAACAAGACGTGCTTCAGGTTCTGCAAGGTCAACTTCTATGACATCTTCGCAAGACAATAGCATGAAGGCAAAACATCCAAATAAAAGTAGAATTCGATTCTTGTTTTTCTTTGAAGCTGCCAATGAAGAAAGTTTTATTATTCTATTGTTATAGTCTGTTTAAATTCTTGAACGACAGCGAAATAACCCAATGGAAAAGCATCGGGTCTATTTACGTTATCGAACAGAATGGTATTGTCTAAACCAGTAACATCAAAAATATTACCTCTAACTGTTGCCGCGGGTGTCTCAAAAACACCTCCATCATTTTGGGTTTGCTCCACCAGCAAATCCATATAGTTGAAAAACTCCAAATCTGCCCCCAAAAGACTTACTTCTATTTCTTCGCCAGGTTCCAAATCCCTATCAGGGAAGTAGGAGAATTCAAATTCTTGGCCATCAATAAACTGGTCGTCAAGTGCCAAAAACTCGCCGTCTTGAAAATCAAAGACGTAATAATTGTCTATATCTGGAGTATCGGTAATAGTGATTTTTAGTTCTATATCGTCTTCATCAAATAGCGTTTCATCACCTTGTTCAATGTTATCGATTGGCACCGCAGGTGAAAAAGGAGCTCTCGCGGAATACCTTCTGCCCTTATGTTCCATAATCAAAATGAAGACGGTGTTTGGGAAAATACTACTGGTGCGTATTCTTTGGTCCGCATCGAAACTCGGGTCAGGTACATAAATTCCACTGCCAGGTTCTAATTCTGTCAATGAGGACGAAAAATTATTGGGGTCAATATCCAATATTTCTGGTGCATCGGGATTAACTCGGCCGTAGATAATCGTAGCATTGTCTTCCAATGACGTTGGCACATTACTATCGAAGAAATTAGTAGTCTCAGTGACCCTAATTTCAACAGGTATGAACTCTTGATTTAAATCAACGCGAAGGAGCCCATTGACCACTAGTCGAGTCTCTGTTTCCTGTAATTCTACATCAATTACATCTTCACAAGACACGGCTATGGTCAAAAGAAATAGGGCGGTTGCCCTTGCAAACCATATTTTTTTAAAATTATTCAATGACAATACTCCTTTTAAATTCTTGAACTACAGCAAAATAACCCAGTGGAAAGGCATCAGGTCTATTGACATTGTCGAAAAGCAATGTATTATCCAATCCTGTAACATCAAATATATTGCCTCTGACAGTAGCGGCAGGTGTTTCAAATACACCTCCGTCATTTTCTGTTTGCTCAACCAATAAATCCATATAATTGAAAAATTCTAGGTCCGCACCGAGCAGGCTCACTTCAATTTCTTCCCCTGCCTCTAAATCCCTATCCGGGAAATATGAAAATTCAAATTCTTGGCCGTCAATAAATTGGTCATCCAAGGCTAGGAACTCTCCATCTTCAAAATCGAAGACGTAGTAATTATCTATATCTGGGATATCTGAGATGGTAATTTTTAGTTCCACATCATCTTCGTCAAATAAGGTATCATCACCTTGCTCGAGATTATCAATGGGTACTGAAAATGAGAAAGGGGTTCTTGCTGCATATTGCAAACCTTTGTGTCTCATTATTAGAATAAAAACCGTATTCGGTAAAATGCTGCTGGTGCGTATTCTCTGATCACTATCAAAGCTTGGGTCCGGAACGTATATTCCGCTTCCAGGCTCTAATTCTGTCAAAGAGGATGTGGCAAGGTTTTCCAAAATTTCAGGTGCATCCGGATTTGGTTGCCCATAAAAGATTACGGCATTATCGTCCAAAGATGTGGGAACATTGTTTTCGAAAAAATTTGTGGTTTCCGAAACGCGTATTTCCACGGGAACGAACTCCTGATTGAAATCTACCCTAAGTAGGCCATTGACGACCAATCTTGGCGGTGTTGTTTGTAATTCAACGTCAATGACGTCTTCACAAGAACATAGGCAAAATAGCATGCCAACTAAACACAATACCTTCTTCATAACTAGAATTTAAAGTTATAGGTGATGGCAGGAACTACTCCGAAAATTGCGGTCCGCACTGCCTCATTCCTTCCGGTATCTTGATTTTGTCTAAAGTTGATTGAGGCAGCGTTCATTCGATTGTAAACATTATAAACACTAAAAACCCATTCAGATTGAAAGTCTCGGTTTCTTTTCTTTTGTGGCTTTAGGGTTGCAGAAATATCCAGTCGATGGTAGTCAGGTAATCTGGTCTGGTTTCTCAGTCCAAAGAAGGGTACCACTAGATCTTGAAATTCAAACTGCCCAACCGGATAATTGGTAGGTTGCCCGGTTTGATAGATAAAATTGGTATTAAAACTCCATTTTTTGTTAAGATCGTAATTTCCGTATAAGGAAATATCATGGGTTTTGTCAAATGGTGTGGGATACCATTCTCCGAAATTAATTCCGGTTTCCTGGTTGGAGCGTCCGTTGTCTACAACTGGCTCCCTTCCAGGGGTTCGTTGTTCTGAACGCGATAAGGTATAGGCCAGCCAACCTTGGAACCGTCCTTCGTTTTTTCTAAAAAGTAGCTCGAGGCCGTAGGCGCGTGCTTCACCATTGAGAATGACCTGTTCAATAGCGTCATTTGCAATTAAATCGGCACCATCGATATAGTCAATTCGGTTTTGTATGTCTTTATAGAAACCTTCCAGTTCGAGGGTGTAATCCCCTCCTTTAAAGTTTTTGAAATATCCTAAGGCATATTGGTCTAAGAGCTGGGGTTCAATAAACGGCCCACTAGGTGCCCAAACATCCAGTGGAGT
>CAYNUM010000053.1:0-9527 GCA_964400025.1 uncultured Croceivirga sp. | reverse complement strand
GCCAAGACAAAGTCTATTGACAACTAATGCGTTCGTCCCAATCCAATCGAACATCAATTATTATATTTAGATCGTATGGAAAACAACTTCATTTTTGCCGATCTCTCAACCTATGAACTGAAAACTGCCAAAAAGTTCTATGGTACTGTTTTCGATTGGAATTTCATCACCGATGACGGAGAGTATCATATTTCAACCTATGGAGATAAGGAAGTTGCTGGGCTATACGAGACTCCTAAAAAGTTTAAGGACATGAATATGCCTTCTTTTTGGATGAGCTATATTCAAGTTACAAGTGTGGAGGAAACAGCAAAGCGTGCCAAAGAATTGGGGGGTATTGTTGAATTGGTGGCTGTTGACAATCCAATCGGTGGGGTGGCCCTTATTCGAGACCCTTTGGGCGCCGGTTTTACAGTATATGAGGGCAATCAACTGAACAGTCGGTTTGAAAATGCAAAAAATACCTTGGTCTGGAATGAACTTTTCGTTTCAGACCTCACTAAAATCCAGCCTTTTTACGAAGGGCTATTTGATTGGAAAATCAACAAAGAATCAGACAATCGCCACAAGATATTAAACTCCAAGGAGAGGTCAATTGCCCATATCAATGTGCTTAGCAATGACATCAAGGGGAAATACGAGTACTGGGGCGTCTTCTTTCAGGTCGAAGATGTCTCTAGTATCAAACAAGAGGTTTTGACCAATAATGGCAGCCTAATCTATGAAGACGATAGTGTTACAGCATTGGCCGACCCGTTTGGAGCATTTTTTCATGTCATTCCCATGAAAGGCAACACTAAACCAAAAAAGGATTCATCTCCTACAGATTTCAAATGGAAAGCCTCGTTGGGCATTGGGTTAATAGCGCTCTATTTTCTAACAGGTTGGTCATGGATATGGGCCGTCTTCTTTACTTTTTGGGTATTTATGGACGTAAAGTCAGGACACACTCATCTGTTCGAATCCATTTCGAGAAGGGAAAACCCATTATTATATTGGGTAATTGTTGTGATGTGGGCAGTACTAGGAGTGGTCAGTCTCTTGTTCTACCCAACCTAAACTTGAATTTTAAAATTCCACCTCAACGACCTTTCGAGTATCCCGAGAGGATGTGCTTACTTTTACCAAATAACCCCCTTTTTCCAAGGCCCAGTTATCGACACTCTCATCCCAATAACATAGCTCTTTAATCGGTATCTGAATAGAAAGGCTATCGATGGCTTCGGGTTGTAAAAGCCTAGTTTTGGCAAAGCCCTTTAATTCTTGAATGGGCCTATCTATTGTTGAGTTTAATTTTTCAGTATAGATCTGGGCCACCTCCTTTCCAGGAACTGTACCAATATTTTTGACCGTAAAGTTAACATTGATTGTATCGTTTTCAGTGTTCACATCCATATCACCATATTCGAAATCAGTATAGCTCAAACCAAAGCCAAAGGGGTAAGAAACCTCCATGTTTGTTTTATCAAAATGGCGATACCCAACATAAACACCCTCTTGATAATTGGTATAGTCCTCATCTTTGACCCAATCTGTCTCTAATTTTTCTTTAGGCGGAAAAATAAGGTTACTAAACATGCCTTGAATGGACATCATCTTAGGGTTTTTGGGAAAGTTGGCATGTGAAGCGTGATCGGCCAAATTTACCGGGAAGGTCATGGGCAACTTTCCGCTGGGGTTGACCTTACCACTAAGAACGTCAGCTACAGAATTGCCCCCTTCTTGACCGCCTTGCCAAGCACAAACTATGGCGTCGGGTAGGTCTTTCCAAGAAGCAGTTTCAATCACCCCACCAATGTTCATGACCACAATTACTTTTTTACCCGCACCATGAAACGCTTCGGTAACTTGTTTTATCATTTCTTGCTCATTGGCCGACAACAAAAAATCATCGACTTCCTTGCGGTCACCACCTTCCCCGGCGTTTCTACCAAGGGTCAAAATACCTACATCGGCTGTTGCTACGATACTATCCAATAGTTCCTTGGAATAGTTCATTTCAGGGGGTGTAAATGGACTGAATATAGCTTCCATGCCTTCGGGCTTTGTAAAGCCCTCGACATTGGCCTCCTTATGTTTTTGAAACGCTTCTTTTCCAAGGGTGTTGATTTCAAAGCCAACGTTCGCCAAACCTTCCTCCAACGAAACCGTGTAGGCCTCATTTACATCACCAGAACCGGTACCTCCGGCAATAAATTCGTACGAGGTGACCCCTAACAAAGCGACATTTTTGATGTTCTTAAGGGGTAGCGTTTGGTCATTCTTCAGCAACACCATGCCCTCTGCTGCCGAATTTCGGGTAACCTCGGCATGAGCCTTCAAATCAGGATTATTCCCATTCTTAAAGGATTTCATTTTTCGGGTCTTGAAAATCAAAGTGAGGATTCGAGCTGCGGCCCTATCGATATCTGCTTCCGACAGTTCACCACTCTCGGCAGCTTCAGTCAGGGCATCCCACTGACGTTTGGTACCCGGTTCCAAAAGATCATTACCGGCCGCGATCTGCGCAGGTGGATTCTTGCCCCCAAACCAATCGGTCATCACTAGCCCCTCAAAGCCCCATTCATCACGAAGAATGTCCGTCAAAATGACTTTACTTTCAGAGACATAAGTACCCTCGACCTTGTTGTATGAAGACATAATGGTCCACGGTTGTGAACGTTCCACAATATGCTCAAACCCTTTCAAATAAATTTCACGGAACGCGCGATCTGAAATACCCACATCATTTACCATTCGTTCCGTTTCTTGGTTATTGGCCACAAAATGTTTGACCGACGTACCAACCCCATTGCTTTCGATGCCATTAACAATGGCGGCACCCATATAGCCAGAAAGAACTGGGTCTTCTGAGAAATACTCAAAATTGCGTCCACAAAGGGGATGTCTATGGATATTGGCACCAGGACCCAGAATGACGTCAATACCATATTCAACAGCTTCGCGACCCATGGCATTTCCTACCTCATAGATCAAGTCTTCGTTCCAAGAGGAAGCCAATAAGGTTGCTATGGGGAAAGCGGTGCAGTAATAAGTGCGGTCCTCACCCTCTCTAGTGGGTAGAATCCGAAGTCCAGCCGGGCCATCAGATAGATATACGGTCGGAATGCCCAATCGTGGTGTAGGTACGATGGTACCCACAGCCCCAGGAATGCCATCAGGCTCTCCTTGTCCCATGGCAGAGGCAATACCAGAACCTTTGAGCAAATGTATTTTTTCTTCCAATGTCATCTGTGATAGCACATCCATGACCCGAATTTTTATGGGTAAACGGTCGTCTTCATAGACATCGAGCTTACCGTTGCCATTTCTATCGAGATAGGCATAATCCATATCCTTCAAGGTTTGAAGTTCGGCAGGCTCATTATAAGCCCCTTCAAAATCTAGGAAACTCTTATTCACATATCGAAAGCCGAAAAATGCAGCTATTCCAAAAAGCACTAACAACACCCCTAAAATCTTTGCAGCAAGAACTAATTTTTTCTTCATGGTTTTATAATTGTGACAAGCCGACACAAATATAAATAATTATTTGTGACATAACGCCACAAAACAGTATTTTTGAACTATGAAGCCAGAAGACCTTTTAGAATATCGCGCAGAGGATTTTTTGCCGAACCTCTCCATTGACCTGGTCATTATTGGTTTTCAAGAGGGAAAGCTTAAGTGCCTTTTATTGAATGTTGCCGACAAATGGGTATTGCCTGGAGGGCATATCAAAATAGACGAGTCTGTGGACCATGCAGTTCAACGCATTTTACATGAACGTACTGCCCTTGAAAAACCTCATTTTAAATTCTTGAGCGTATTCGGCAACGCCAACCGAAACTTCTCTGAAGAATTCAAAAGCTATTTTGAACAAAAAGGATTGCCCTGGAAAGATGACCATTGGATGGCACAACGTTTTGTTACCTTGGCCCATTATTCCTTGGTTGACATCGATCAATTGAACCCCAAACCAGGTGCCTTCGACCAAGCGGTTGATTGGTTTGATTTTGATGAGCTGCCCGATATCGGTCTCGATCATGAAACCATTATTTCAAAAGCGCGAAATCGCCTTAAACAAGACATACAACGAGAGCAGTTGACCTATAATTTGCTTCCCTCTGAATTTACCATGCCACAGCTGCATAGACTACATGAAACCATTCTTTCAGAAAAGTTAGATCGCAGCCGTTTTCAAAAAAAGATGTTGGCGACAGGGCATTTTGAAAGACTCCCCAAACTAAAGAAAGAGAGTCCGGGAAGTAATCCGTATCAATATCGATTGAAGCAATAACTACAACTTCCAAGTCACTCCCAAACCAACATATTGATTGGTATACCCTCGAAACGACCTTGCTGCCAAGTCAACGGTGTTGGTCTCTCTAAAACGACTATAGGCCGTGCCGGTAAAGAACAATCCCTTTAAAGGAAGTTCGTGTTCAAAGGTAAGTGAAAGGTCGGTATAAGAATATGTCAACAAATCTTGGGTGCCCGGAGCCTGAATGGACGTATAATCCCTTATTTGATATTTGATAGCGGCATTTATCTTGGTCTTATCATTGTCAAACCGCAATCGCACACCAGGGCCGTATTGATTAAATCCCGACTGTTGTTCCAAACGGTCAAAACGACCATAGTAAGTGATTTGGGGTTCCAACTCAAAATACTCGCCTACCGGTAATTCGTAAAAGAGCGTTGTTTTGAGATAATCCCAATCACGACGTCCATTTGGCGTTTCACTTTCAGCATTAAAGGTGTCGTACAACCGCTTTTTATAATATGCCCTAAACCCGTAAGAATGTTCATATCGACCAGGTCGAAACTGTTGTTTGGATGATATTCGCCCCCCCACTTCGTTGAACTCTAAATCACGTGTGCCGTAATCATCAAAATCCTTAAAGTTGTAATAGCCTTCGACCGTAGTTTTGTTGTTCTTAAAAGGTTTAATTTCTAATCCGGTCGATCCGCCATAATTTATGTAACCCAAAGGATTGACCAGAACGTCCTGTGCGCCATCCAATCCTTCTCGATTCATTCTTACGAAATTGATTTCACCCAGAAGTTTTATTTTTTTCGAAAACTTGTGATCATATTTAATAGCACCATCCACACTCCAGTAGCTATCATCCATATTTTCTTGAAACAATCGTGTAAAGGGTGACACCGCTATTCGCAGTCGATTGGCTTTCCATTTGTATCGAAAATTATATTCGAAATAAATATCTTGATAGGCACTACTGGCTATCAATTCGTTCTCCTTCAATAATCCACCTTCGACTTGCAAGGCATCAGGACTTTTAAAATAGTTGTGTTCATAGCCCGCTTGTGTGCCGACTTCAAATCGATGCCGTTCTTGGGCATTCGAGAAGGTAAATGAAATGACAAAAAGGCTTAAAATAATTCGTTTCATAATTTATTCGATTTAGTAGGGTGTATTTATAGTAGATTGCAGTCCGCATTTATTGACCAATTGAATGCCCAGACCAGGCCGAACATTGACCTCCATTATCTGCGGACCTTTAACTTTATCAATGACCAGGTCGATACCGAGATAATCCAATGGAAAGGCCTGAGCTGTTTTTTTGGCGAGCTGCAACATGGTAAACCAATACGGTATTTTTTTACCGTTCACACTGTTTTTATTATCAGGATGGTTATCGCTATATCGCTTCCCATCGTACACTTGGGTCAGCGTACCATTCTTCATATCGACCCCAATACCGACACCTTTTTGGTGCAGATTGGCTTTTCCGTCCGATTTAGAAGTGGGCATTCGTAGCATGGCCATTAACGGTTTTCCTTTTAGCGTAATGATTCTAAAATCGGGTACACCCTCATCATAGATTTCAGCAAAGAAGGGGTGCGGAACAATACACTCCTCAATTAGGCAAACATCGTTCGAGGCCATCGAAAAAAGGCCGGATATAATGCTTGTGATATGTTGAAATATTTGCGCATGGGTTAATGATTTTCCACAACTTTGCCACTGCCCTTGTTTTCCCTTCTTCAGAATTTTGATTCCACCGCCACCGCAGCCTTTCGCTGGCTTGATGACCAAAGTGTCATGGCTCTGTAAATCAGCCCATTTTTGCTTGATTTGACTGATGCGCTCAATAACGGCATACGTCTTTGCACAGGCTATTTTATTCTCGTGCAACAGCATTTTTGCTTTCACTTTATCATCGGCCAAGATGTAATGCTTGCGCTGATTATGTGGGTAAATAAATTCAATATTGCGTCTGTTAAGGCCAATCACCCCCTTGGGGTTTTGTACCTGAAATATTCGTGAAAACATGGCTAAGCGAATTTTGGCTTTAAAAGTGGATTGAATCGAATGAGCTCTGTCCACCGAAGGCCAACATAACGGCCTAAGAGCATGCATGCCGTAATGACCAACAACAAAACCTCCGGAAATAGAATCAGTACAGTATCCAGCTCCTTGATGGAAAAAAGCAGGTAACAAACGCTAACCGCCAATAAAGTCTGAAATAGTGTGCCGGTTGCTTTGTGAAATCCATCCTCAACAATCAATTTAGAGAACCGCTCTGCAGAGATGGTCAAAATAATGGTAGGGAACAGGGTCAATGAACTCAACCAGGTAATGTTCATTGAAACTCCCAAGTAATTGCCGATGGCCATGACCAAAACCATTAAAGTCAACGAAATGACCAATTTGGGGGTATGCAACAATCCCATATTATCAAAGGGCCTGGTAATTAAACCCACAAAAAGAATCAGGAATAGAAACAGGGCCATACCGGTAGTAAAACCAGTTTCGAGTAATGAGAAGGCAATAAGTACGGGCAGAAATACACCGAAAGTACGTATACCAACTATGGTGCGAAGTAAGGCAACCAATAGTCCTCCTAAAGGAAGCATCAGCAAAAGAAAAAGGTTCCTTTTTGAAATGCTCTTATTCTTAACCAAACCCCATAAAGAAAAGGCTGTTACCTTTTTTGCTGTAGCTGCTTCCTCATTTAGGATGGACAATGATTCTTGTTTGTTGATTTCATAGGAGTAATCAAATTGAATTCCGGGAGTATGGGTTACTAAAAATTCATCTCCTACATACAATTCCAGATAGTTCGAAGGCAAATAGGCAAAATGTCCATTCAAAGCATCAAAAGGCACCCAATTATTATTGATATATATTTCGGCCCATGCATGTGAAGTTCGCTTGTTTGACTCTTTTAAAACTATGCCTCCTTTGATACGTGCAGGATACCCCATATTACGAGCCAAGGCGACCAGCAATCGGCTCTTTCCATTGCAGGAAGCTTCATTTCGTTCCAAGGCCCCCAATGCATCTGTCAAGGTTATTATGGGTGCCGATGGAATCTTATTCACATAATCGAATAATGCCCGTATTTTTTCTTTATCCGTTGAGGTGCCCCTTTTTAATCGAGAAGCCAGTTCATCTATCGCCAAAGCATCGACCTGAATATTTTTTGTGGCAGTCAAATAGGGTTCCATCCCATCAGGAAGCGATTTAAAGTATTCGGTCAATCCAAAAAATTGTTCTTTCCCCTTGAATGAAAATGAATAGCTAATGCTTTCATACGAATTTTTGATTTCGGTTATCCAACTTCCCCTCAAATTGTTATCATCAGCGGCGGCAGTGAATTGAATGGAAGGGGGCATCGTACTTTTTTGCCCTACAATCTGTTGTCGTGCATTGTTTTTGGGCAGGTACGCCTTAATAAAAGTATCCGTTGAGTCGGTCTTAAAGAAATAGCGATAGGTTACTTTATATACCTCATCAGCAGTAAAAGTTGATTTACTTTCGACCAGCATATTTACTTTGAAGACAAATACTGCCACAGCCAGTAAGCCAAGTATTGCAAGGGTGAACTTAAATTGTTTTGGGACATTCATTACCAATAATTTTTTAGATTTGGTAGTAGAACAGGACACTTTGAATTCACCCCACCCCCTTACTGAAAAAATTCTTTGATGAACGAAAATCAGAAGAGCGTTTGTGACCAAAAGGTATTTAATGAAGTGTTCGATTTGAATTCTGAATCCCTACGAAACTATCTGTATTACCAATGTGGCGACTTGCAGCAGGCTGAAGATTTGGTGCAGGATGCGTTCATCAAACTTTGGAACAATTGCAAAAAAGTACTTTTTGAAAAGGCACGGGGATTTCTATTTGCAGTCGCTAAAAATGCCTTTTACAATCAGGTAGAACATCAAAAGGTTGTACTGAAATACGCCAAGAAACCGCAAAAAACCAGTGATGTGGAAACTCCTGAATTTCAATTGGAAGAGCAGGAATTTATGCAGCGATTGCAAAAGGCCATCGCTGATTTACCAGAAGGGCAACGCGAGGTGTTCTTGTTGAATCGTATGGATGAAATGACCTATAGGGAAATTGCCGAATTCTTGGGGGTTTCGCAAAAGGCCGTTGAGAAACGAATGCACAAGGCTTTGGTCAAATTAAGAAAGACCGTAAAAAATATTTAAATAAGGGGGTAGGGTAAAAAAGCAAATCCCTGTTTTCTAAACGTATGTAGCAAAACTATGTTTGAAGAAAAAGATGATACCATTTTAGCGCGTTGGCTTTCAGGAGAACTGACAACGGAAGAGCTTGCTGAATTTGAGGCGTCATCTGAATATGCCGAATATCAACGATTGGCCGAAGGACTGAAGGCTTTTCAAAAACCACCCTTCGTAAAAGAAGTGCTTCGTAAAAAAGTATGGCAGGGTATTGAGAATCAAAAGCCCACCAAAGTCATTCGTTTAAAACCTTTTTACTATGCCGCTGGCATTGCAGCCTCAATCGTTTTGCTGGTCGGACTATTTTTTAATCAAGTTACCTATTCAACCGGCATTGGTGAGAAATTGACCGTAGCACTGCCAGACGGAACTTCAGTTGTATTAAATGCTAAATCAAGCCTCAAGCACAACCGCTTTTTTTGGGCAAAAAACAAAGTGGTGGATTTATCGGGTGAAGGCTTTTTTTCCGTGACCAAAGGAGATGATTTTCAGGTTCAAACCAGTTCTGGAACCGTAAGTGTCTTAGGCACTGAATTTAATGTAAGGGCAAGGGCATCTAATTTTGAGTTATTCTGTTACGAAGGCCGTGTGCACTACAGTAATGAAACCAAAGGACAGGAGTCATATTTAAATGCAGGAGATGCCGTACAGTTAAAAAATGACATTCTGTTGGAGTTCAAGCACAATGATGGTGCTCCATTATGGCAAAGTGGAAGAAGCAATTTTTCGAACACTGATTTGATTATGGTCATGAATGAGCTAAAAGTACATTATGATATTTCCTTTGAATTCGAACCTAATATTGTCGAAGGTCACTACACCGGAACCTTTGTTCACGATAATTTAGAATTAGCTTTAAAATCAGTGTTTGTGCCTATGGGAATTAATTATGAACTTTCAGAAGACCAAAAAACGGTATCCCTGAATGCACGCTAAAAGCCTTAAATTCCTTCTTTTCATTTTTTGCTTTCTTCGGTTTTTGGATGGGTTCGCCCAAAATTCCCTTGAAGTCGATTATCGCGACGTTCCTTTAAAGGAAGCAC
>CAYNUM010000052.1:0-9528 GCA_964400025.1 uncultured Croceivirga sp. | reverse complement strand
ATCATGATCATTTTCATGGCGGTCATGATTACTGACATCCTACTATTGGATTTTTTCAATACGCTGGGAATGCCGACATCAACCACGGTATCAATAGTTTTTGAACTCTTGGGGGCTGCTGTTGCGGTTTCATTGGTCAAAATAGTTGCAATTGATGGTTCGATTTCAGACTTGGGCAATTACATCAATACGGCAAAAGCAACAGAAATTATTTTCGGCATACTCCTTTCGGTTTTCATTGCATTTACAATTGGGGCCATAGTGCAATACATTTCAAGGGTTTTGATTTCATTTAAGTTTGAAGAAAAACCAAAATGGATTGAAGCAATTTTTGGAGGTATTGCCATTACAGCCATCATCTATTTTATTCTGGTAAAAGGCTTAAAAAGCGCAGCAATTTTTGATGAGTCGCTAATAGCTTTTATCTATGAATCCACCGAACTCTTTTTATTGGTTAATTTATTGGTATGGACCCTAGTTTCCTGGGCTTTTTCCGGTTTATTGGGTTGGAGCGTCTATCGTATCATCATCATACTCGGAACGTTTGCCCTGGCCATGGCTTTCGCTGGAAATGATTTGGTAAACTTCATTGGTGTGCCCATCGCTGCATTACAGTCTTTTCAAGATTGGCAAGGTTCAGGAATTGCAGCATCTGTCTTTAATATGAGTGGACTGACCGCAGCGGTACAAACGCCTACTCTTTTACTATTGGCATCAGGTGCCATTATGGTATTGACACTATGGTTTTCTTCAAAAGCCAAAAGTGTGGTAAAAACGAGCGTAGATTTGGCCCGTCAAGATGAAGGGGAAGAGCGCTTTCAGCCTAACTTTCTATCCAGACAAATCGTAAAATTCAGTGTTACCGCATTTGAAAATGTATCGGCAATCATACCGCCATCCCTACAAAAACGACTGGACAAGCAATTTGAGCCCATAAACACCTATGTTCCCAAAAGTAAGATGCAGGATCTGCCGGCTTTTGATATGGTCCGGGCAGCCGTAAATTTAATGGTGGCCAGTGTACTCATTTCTATTGCGACATCAATGAAATTACCCCTTTCCACTACCTACGTGACCTTTATGGTCACTATGGGTACTTCATTGGCCGATAGGGCTTGGGGTGCTGAAAGTGCGGTATATCGTGTTGCCGGTGTGCTCAATGTAATTGGTGGGTGGTTCTTTACGGCCATTTCAGCATTTACCGCCGCGGCCATCATCGCTTACATCCTGCACCTTGGCGGCTTTGTTTCGGTCATTATTTTGTTATTGGTTGCAGGTGCTTTATTGTTTCGCAACTATATGGCACATAACAAAAAGAACAAGGTCATCAAAGCAGAAAATAGTCTTCGTAGGGCCGAAAGTAGTTCGATTCAAGGGGTAATTGAAGAAAGTGCCGATACTATCGGGAATATGATTAAGCGTGCCAACAAAATCTACACCAGTTCCATAAACGGATTGGCAAGGCATGATTTGGATACCTTGAAGAAAAATAATAAAGGTGTCGCCAAGATGACCAAAGAAATTGAAGGGCTTCAAAACAACATTTTCTACTTCATCAAAAACTTGGACGAATCCAGTGTGGGGGGAGCGAGTAATTTCTACATCAACCTTCTGGATCATCTACAAGATATGGCACAGTCACTCGAGTTAATCTCGAAGAACGGTTTTACCCATGTCAACAACAACCACAAGAAATTGAAGTATAACCAAATCAAGGAGCTCAAAGACCTTGATTTAAAACTAGAGACGCTATTTAACAACACCTCAGAAGTTTTCAATGAAAGGGCTTTTGACCGAATCGGAACTATGCTGTCAACCCGTCAATCGCATATTCAATTGGTCGACGAGAAAATAGAAAAACAGGTGGCACGAACTCGAACGGAGGAGTCGAGCCCAAAAAACACCCGTCTTTATTTTTCGCTGTTAACTGAAAGTAAAGATTTGATAAAAGCGACCATGGATCTTTTAGAGCTTTATTATATGGAGCATGATAGCTCTGTAGAACCCGCCCGAATTATAAAACCAAACTCATGATTCAAAGTCTTTTCTCTATTTTATTGATTTGCCAGGAACATGGGCGTACTCACAGGCGCTAACAGAAAAACATTTATTAGAAACGGTAATTGGCAAGACTTAAAATAACCTAACTATAATGATTAATTAAAAGCGCGATTAGGCATATTACCCAAATCCAAAGTCCCATTTTTCCTACGAAGTCCATAGCCCGCCAAATAAAGGTCTTTTTGTTCTTCTCTTTAAAGTCTTTAAACTCCAAAACACCACTAGAGTTGGTGCGATTAAATTTTTGTTTCGCAACTATATAGGACAACCTACCTCCAATCAGGTATAAAGCAAAACCAACAAAAAAGTAAAAACTAAAGAGCTTGTGTCCGGTTAAAATTTCCCAAACTGTATTCAAGAATTGCATCATAAAAAAGGTTGAACAAGAAATTTATAAGTAAAATAGAGTACAATAGCAATCAAACCATAACGTATCATTAATCTTAAAATCTTAAAGTCCCTCTTCTTCTTGGTTTTGTAGCCCATTGCTTTGAAAATAGTGACATTCGGCTTGATTTCAATTGTGTTTTCTCTCGACAATTCAATCTTTATTGATTTAATTAGCTGATTTCCATATCTGACGCTTTTTTCAAAGCCTTTTCTGTCCCATAGCCTTTTCTTCTGACCACCATAAACTTTACCATAAATTGACCTTTCGCCAATTGAATACCCTTCTCTGTCTAGTTCTGAAATCAAGACTTCGACTATGACGTCATTTGGGCTTTGGTTGTGTATAGATAGACCAAAATGCTTTCTGGTAAAGCTATAAGTTCTGGTAGTACCTTCTGATACACTGCTCACAGAATCTTGAACATGCCCAATAAAAAACTCATTGATTACTACATCATCTAAGTTTGGTGTATATTGATTAATCTCGGGGCCTGCCCTTCTCTCTCTAATTATCCCATTCATGTTAATGGTTTAGTATTTTAAGATTGATTTTTTTCAATCACAGAAAGTTAAGAAGAAAGCCCAGAACAGATTACTTAATTCTTATCAGATAGGTGTTATCTTGGACTTTTTTTCTATTTAAATAGACTCTTACCTCTAAAAAAGAAAAACAAAAAACACCCTTACTAGCCGCTAATTTAAAGGCTCTGACTTAACTAAAGTATCGGTACCCAAGTGCTTATCATCTTTATTATAGTACCATTCCCGAACTTTGGGCATTTTGATAGCGCCCACAGTTTCCATTTCGCTTAATAATATATACTCACCGTCATTCTTAGACTCGTCATGGTAGAATTGATAGACCTCCATTGCGTAAGTGGTTGGGTCAAAGTAGAAATACCAAATGTCATCACCTACCTCAGCGTCGTAAGTAACCTTTAAGACTTTGTACTCTTTACCTTTGAAGGTCTTTGTCATTACTGTAGGGGCTAGGTTTGTACCCTTGTCCTTGAGCTTCATTGGTAGCCCATATAAATAGAGGTAGTAGCTCTTCATCAATTTAGCCCGTTCACAGGTCAGCCTATACTCTTCGGCAACTTCATCAGAGATGTCGGTACTTCCGTTCAGCATTAAAGTACAGTCACCATTATCCAAGGTCTGCTCAATTGGCACATCTCCACTATTGTAAGCCAACCTAAAGAAATCTTTTGGCATATTGACCTCTATCTCACTGACCCTCTCCCTACCGTCTGGGTAGTTCATGGTAATGAACATCTTTTCTTTGAGCTTTCCCCAGTTCCCCTGAGGGTCATGGTAAGCTATTGTTTTGTCAAGTAATTCCGTTGCGGTCATGGTTTGACTCACACCTGCCAAGGGCAAAAGGATGAATAATGCTAAATACTTTCTCATGATTTAAAGATAGTGAGGTATCTTTAGAAGAGATGACAATTAAATATTGAATTTTAAAAGAAGCGTGAAGAAAGGGAATATTGATTTAGTTAAACTAATACCTCTTGGAGCAGTTTTGTTGACCTTCTGTAGTTCCTTGCACTATATCATTTATTATAGCTTTTTTAATATTACAATTATAAATTATTTGACAATAACCGAGTACGCACCCTTGTTTTTAGAACACATTTTAAGTTATGGACTAATCATTTTAGGGGGAGCTGCATACCAAATAATATCTGATTGGGGTGGGAAAAATGATAAATGGGGTGTTGTATTTGGGATTAGTTTGGGTACAATTCATTCCCTGATAAAAATATTCTTCTTTTCCGAATACACCTATAAAATTGTATTTGAAATTACCTTCATTATTTACTACTTAATCTTTTTAATTTTCTATTTACGGAAGATTAAAAAAAGGAAATCGAACTTGCTTTTTTATTTAACATTTACATCTATAGTGTTTTCCATATCGAGCGGGATTGAAAGAGGGTATAAAGTTGTAGAGAAAAAAAGTAGTCTTACTTATGAATTTGAGTTGAGTAATTTAAAATTGATGACTTCAGAAAACTGCATTTATTTAGGAAAATCTCAAAATTTTTTGTTTTTCTACGACATAGAAAGAAAAGCCTCCGAAATACACAGGACCGATGATTTAAGAAATATCACGATAATTGAAAAAGAATAAACTAAAAAAGCCAATAGACAAACTTGTTCTCAAATACACACCTAAGTTTTTTGAAATTTTGGGCTGGCTTACAATCCTAGGAGTTTTGAGGTACATAAGTTCTGAAAAGGGCATTATCCCAGCATTCGTTTTATACGGAATAGGAATTATATTGTTTGGAACCTATATCAATATGTACATACTAAATGAAATAATAGGTAACAACAAAAGTCGAAAGGGTAAGTTCCTGTATTATTTAATTAGCCTGGTAATTGGAGTTTTCGCTTATTTATTACTGGAATCAATAGTGACTCATATGAGGTAAGCAAAATTCTTTACAGAAAACGGTTCAATGATATCAGCCATATTACATTTGATGTAATTTAATTAGCCTCGGAATATTTGTTCGTAGATCCTAATCAAGAGTTTTATAAGGCAACGACAAGCCTCTATTATATCTCCATTGGTTAATCGACCTTCTAAGTATGTAGCGGAGGTCTTTGAAACCATAGGTGTCTCCAACAGCTTGGCCATCCACAAAAAAATCGTAAGTAGAAGGAGCCCACTTATCAGTTCTTTGAATGAATAATTTTATCCCTAAATCCACTTTCGATCTCGACATAATACCATCAAAAATTTCATTTAATTCCTCATCGCTAAGTTCTTTAAACTCGGTTCCAGCAATCATAAAAACACCTATTTCTCCTTTTTTAGAATAATCTGATGCATTTGCCATAATGGAAACATCAGGATAGAATTTGCTTTCCTGTGAAACTAAACTTGAAAGTGGGAAAGTTAAGAGGATAAATATCAGTCTTCTCAAACCTTTAATCTTTGTAGCAAATTAACAATTTATATTTTCTAAGGAGTCTTTTCAAAGGCCAGCAATGTGATTTAATATCTTCTATTTCACTAATTTGTTAGTAGAAATAAATCAGGAGTTAAATTGGAACAACCTATACTCATATTACTGCCAGTAGTATTACTCCTCTATGTTACCTATCTCGCTTTCAAAAAGATATATCTTCCTAGAATCTCTGGTTCTATTGGGGAGTATTACGTCACAAGAACACTAAAACGTTTAGATAAAAAAGACTACACCGTCCATAATGACCTTTATCTGATTAAGAATGGCAAAACAACTCAAATAGACCATCTGGTCATATCGATTTATGGTATTTTCGTTATTGAAACGAAGAACTATAAAGGTTGGATATTTGGGAAGGAAAAATCAAAATACTGGACTCAGACCCTCTACCAAAAGAAGTTCAAGCTTTTCAATCCTATAATCCAAAACTGGGGTCATGTCAACTTCATCAAAAGCCTCAACCCTGACCTAAAGAGCTACTATTACATCCCTATTGTTGTTTTCGCTGGTAAGGCTAAGCTGAAGAAAGTCGAATCATCCATACCTGTTATCTACAGGAGAAAGCTTCTAAAAACAATTCGCAAAAAGAAGGAAGTGGTTCTTACACACACCCAGATGGCCAGAATAAGCGGAAGTATCCTCAATCACAGCGCTTCTAAAAAAGAAATCAAAAAGCAACACCGTCAACAGGTAAAAAGTTCAATAAAAAGAGATAAGCAAAACACCAATATTAAGTCCTGTCCCAAGTGTGGTGGAAAACTGGTGGAAAAGCTTGGCAAATATGGGTCGTTTCTTGGATGTACAAATTATCCCAATTGTAAGTTCACTAAAAATATTTCAAACTAGTAAATGATTTTGAAAAGATATTTTTATAGAAGTAGAGTTGGGATTAAAAATAAACTATTTGGAAAACTAGTTTTCAGCAAAAAGGTTGCTTTTTAAGGCTTTTTCTCCATTACGTAGGTTCCCGGTGTTCCCTTATACGTTTTCAAAAAACGGATTTTAAAAGTGGACAACTCAAATCACAGTTTTACGGTATGCTTTTCGTCGCCTTCTTTCTGAATAAAGACGGTGTTGTACCCTCAAACTTTTTAAAAGCCCCATTAAAAGAAGATAAACTACTAAAACCGACATCAAAAGCTATGGCCGAGATGGTATACTTATCATTATCGGCATTCAGCAACATTTTTTTGGTGTCTTGAATACGGTAATAGTTAATGAAGTCATTGAAGTTACGCTTGGCATATTCATTGATCACCAGTGAAATTTGCTGTGTACTTTTCCCCATTAACTTACTGAGTTTTGATAGGGAAATATCGGGCTCTAAGTACAATTTATCCATGACGACCAATTTAGAAACCGCTTGAAACAGTTGCTTATCACTATTTTGCATAAACACATTACCATCTAAATCGGTCACCGTTAATTGAAATGCCTTATAGCTTAAAAAATAAACTACGAGGGAGTACAAGATAGGACCCACGATATAGGGTACCACACCATCTAGAATATTCAGAACATAGGTAATCCAAAGCAACAAGAAACCTATCAACAATAACCCTAACCATCGAAGCACAGCATTTTGTGACTTCGTTCGTTCTTCTTTTGGATGTTTCTTTTTCATGCTTCGAAACATTTGCCATGCTAGGCCAATGTAGAAAGCCAAATGGAGATAGATAAAAATGAGTCCACTTGAAAAGACCACAATGACCCATTTACTATGCTCATACCAATCACGGGTCACAAATAAACTAGCGCCAAAAATCAGAACGAAAGGAACCAATTCGAACAGGTGTGATTTTATTAATCTAAAGTTTGGACGAATCATACAAAGCACGTACCAGCGTAAAAGCGGGCCAATCAACAAGAGAAAAGTAAGACCCACAAAAATGAATATGGGTTCTAGGTCCTCACCGAAATTTAGCATTACGGATTTTCCAATTCGCAAGGCCATAAAAATCAGTATCAATCCTAGAAGTAGATCGGCCAAACTCTTTTTCTTTTTGAAGAATATCAGATACAAGGCAAAGAGCATTCCATGCAGAAGTCCTGCACTGCTTAGAACGATTAATGCTACATCTGAAACCTTCAAAATCTATGTTTGGTTGAAAATAGAACTATTTAGCTGCTCACAATACAATTTACAAAAAGCTCCATACGGATTTGGGCTATTTTCTCTGGGCTATTCTTTTAATATGTGAGGTCAAACCTACAAGGCCAAAAAACTGACCCATATTTCCCTGCATTGCCGCAATAAGGCTGTGCTTGGCAATAAGAACACGCTCAATCTCCATTCCTTGTTCAACGTGCATTTCATGAATCAAAGCCTTTGCACCTTGTGCACCTTCAGTTTGATATTTAATCAAGACTTTCACCGCATTTTCTTCTGAGGTAAGTGTTCGTTGTTTAGGAACGTATCCCATCGCTTCAATCATGGTTTCCGCCATTTTCCAAGTTGACCAGGGATTTTGGCCCGTGACCAAATTTCTATCCTTACTTATCTGTTCCAAGTACATGCCGCCCTCATTGAACCGAGCGCCTTGAGCTACCAATTTGTCTTGTAGCAGAAAAGGAAAGATGTCTTTTGCCTCTGGTATGAGCAATAACTCTTCATCATTGGTGAATCCGCTAACTGACTTTTCTTTTAATAAATGGCTACCATCGTCCAAAGTAACATTGACCAAAGCCGCCGGCCCATGACATACGGCACCCACTACTCTATCGGCTTGATATAACTCTCGAACAATTCGTTGTATAGCTTTGTTATCAGGAAAATCAAACATTGCCCCTTTACCACCCACAAAGAACACCGCCTCATAATCAGAAGGGATGATTTTTTCTACCGGAATAGTATTCAAGGCCTTCTTCTGTGCAACACTATCGTTCAGAAAGGCAAAATCAAAAACCCCCATGTCTTCATCATCAATAACGACCTTTGGTTCGCCGCCGCGGGGGCTAGCAATATCGACTTCAAAGCCATTGGCTTGAAAAACATAATAGGCCCTTGATAGTTCGGTGAGTTCATATCCGGTACTTTTACCACTATTGCCCATAGTACGTTCACTCGTAACAACAGCCAAAACTTTTCCGCGGGCCGCCGGAACATTTTGGGTCAGATAGGGCAAATCGACAACTTGTACCGTTGTAATGTCTACAGTTTCATCTTTTTCTGGAATCAGGCTCATAAACCACCAACCAAAACCAAACAACAAAACAATCAAAGTTGAGAGGCCAATCAAACTCCATTTAAGGATAGGATATTTCTTAAGCATTTTCTTCTGTTTTAGAATTATGCTACGAAATACCAATATTTATCATGCAGAACCTGTCGGAATGATAATTCCGTAAGTGTAAAATACCATTCCATAAGACTGATAGTAGCCATGCGCATCATAGGAATTGCACGGCTTATGAATTCATCCAATTTTTGAATTCTGACGTCTTGGGTCGACTGACGATAAATTCATTTTCTCGAGGATGCAAAAGTGTCAACTTCAATCGGTGATTAAAGTACTTGTCAATCTTCTGAATGGCTTTTTTGGCAATCAACTGCCCACGATTAATTCTGAAAAAGTCTGATGGGGTCAAGGAGTTTTGAAGCTCATCCAAGGTTTCTTCGATTATTACTCGTCTGTTCTCGGTTATGCCAAAAGTGATGCTTTCTTCAGAATAGGCGTACAACAATTCTGAGATACGAATTTGTGTAAAGCCATCACCGTCTTTAACCAAAATTCCTTGACGCTTTTTAGGTCCTTGTAATTCCATCAACATACGTTGTACAACCTGGGCATCAAAGGCGGTTTGGGTCTTGGTCGATTTGAATTTATCAAGGGCTTGGATCAAATCGGGTTTTTGAATCGGCTTTAGAAGGTAGTCTACGCTGTTAACTTTAAAAGCGCGAATAGCATATTGATCAAAGGCGGTAGTAAAAATAATGGGGCATTGTAATTCAATTTTTTGAAAAATTTCAAAACTTAGACCATCGGCAAGCTGAATATCCATAAACACCAAATCTGGTTCTCTATTGGTAGAAAACCATTTGATACTATCTTCAACAGTATCAAGAATATCCAAAAGCTGATATTCAAAACCA
>CAYNUM010000051.1:0-9544 GCA_964400025.1 uncultured Croceivirga sp. | reverse complement strand
AGTGTATTTTTAGGCACTTTTTTTATGCCTTTCAATATGATTACCTTTGACCAAATTTAAATTCAATCATGAAAAAAATTGTTGTAGCAGTTTTAATGGCCTCCTTTATTAGCGCCTGCAATACGACCCCAGATGGCTATACCCTGAAGGGCGAACTAAGAGGTGATGTCGAGAATGGAACCCAGGTTTTTTTGAAAACCTCAGATTCAGTTAGTCGCGCATTGGTTGAATTGGATACGACAACGGTTGAAAACGGCGAGTTCCACTTTACTGGCGTTGCGGAACTTCCACAGCTCAACTAAATTTTTATCGATGGGGTTAACGGCAACGCCCCCGTAATGGTAGAGAACGGAAACATCAGCTTTAAAGCACAAAAAGATAGCTTGTCCTATGCCAGGGTCAAGGGTACCCCCCAAAATGATTCTTTCACTGTGTATTTGGAAGAATTAAGAACACTCTCTTCCATGTCTCGTTCAATGAACGAGGATTTCAGAAGGGCTAACGATGCTGGCGATAGTGCTGCAATGGATGCCCTGCGGGAAGAGTACATGGAACTGCAAGAACGAGGTAAAACCTTCGAACTCGACTTTGTAAGGGAAAATCCAAGCGCCTTGATTTCTGCCTTAGTGCTTGAAAAACTTCTTTTAGCAAAGTCGGTTCCCGTCAAAAAAGCCAGTACACTTTTCGAAACATTTAGTGATGAAATTAAATCCACACAACCCGGGAAACGATTGACTGAGCTCCTAAAAACCGCCAAAGCAACAGCTGTGGGGGAAAGAGCTCCAGAGTTTTCAGGACCCTCGCCAGATGGCAGTGAATTGGTCCTCAATGAGGTAAAGGGAAAATTGACCTTAATCGATTTTTGGGCAGCTTGGTGTAAACCTTGTCGAATGGAAAACCCAAACATTGTTTCAGTCTATCAAAAATATAAGGACAAAGGGTTTGATGTATTGGGCGTTTCACTGGATAGGAAACGTGAAGACTGGTTAGCGGCCATTGAAAGTGATGGCTTGGACTGGAATCACATTTCAAACTTGCAATACTTTCAAGATCCCATTGCAAAATTGTACAATATAAATGCGATACCCGCCGCCTTTTTGATTGATGAAAATGGGGTAATCGTTGCAAAAGACCTCCGAGGTGCAGCCTTAGAAGAAAAGGTGGCCGAATTACTGAATTAACGGCATCCAACCAAAATAAAAAAGCCCCTATTTGGGGCTTTTATTTTTTATAGTAAGGGTTTTTCCTTAGAACTTATCCTGAACATCATCGAAGTCACCCTCTACAGTGGCGGTTTCGTCCATAATGACATCGCCAAAGATGTTTACTCTAGAGTTGCTTCCGAGAAATTCCAATGAAGCGCCCTCTTCCAAGATTAAATCACCGTAGATGGTTAGGTTGCCTTCTACCCTGAAATTGGCATTGGCGCCAATGGTCACATCCCTTCTTCGGTTATTTCTTGCAACTATGAGTACACCGCGCATTTCAAACAAGCCGCCCTCAGCAACCGAAATTTCATCGCGAACGGTCCAAGTGCCACAAAGCAAAAGGTTGCCTTGAACATCAATATTTCTAAATCGCTTGGAACCACTATACGCTAAATCTGCATTAGAAGGAACGGTAAGTCTAGAACTGCCATTATATCGTGGAGTATTCTCACATTTTGATTCCAAACTACTGTCGGGTCGATTCAACTTTATAATTTGGAGTCCTCTCGTTCCAGAAGCGGCGAAAACATAATCTCCGCGAGAAACTACATAATTAATGGAACCCTCCAATTCAATAACACCAACAACATCAACACCGTTTTCGTCCTCAGTTAGACATAAACCAGCACCTCCATTGGCCATTAACAAAATATCATCATTAAGTGCCGTCGCATTGGTCACAATATTTTGCGAGGCCACCTGCTCGGGAACTATAGGAATTGCAATACGTTCGATTAAACCTCCTGTTGTGGCATTATAGATTCCTGCACCACCTGAACCCTCAGCTACTACTACCCTATCGCCAGCAATATCCAAGGTTCGTTTATCTGCCACCCTGAAATCTGCTTCAATCGCTATTTGTCCGGTCTCATTGAGGTCACTATCCAAAAAGCGAACTCCAAAATCGCCATCGAGAACGGCAATTCTATTGTTGTCCACAGCAACGGAACGTAAATCAGAGTATGGAGATTCCCCTTCGATTTCCAAAGTTTGCTTGTTAAAAGCTGTAATGTAACCATCGCGTCCGCTGGTCATCAACGCCCTAGTGCCATCCAAAACAATATCATTCGCATTGAATCCTTCTTGAAATCCATAAACAATGCCAGCAGAGATATTGAACCTTCCGTTAGATACCGGTATTCTGGCTACGAATGAGTTACCTGTGGCAGTCACAGAGCCTTCGGCCTCTACCCCCCCAACGGCATAGACAAATCCATTTTCATACTTCAAAGAATTCAAATCAGCATTTAGGTAGTACAAACGTGAGGTAATCCTAGGACGAGCCGGGTCACTTACATTCACAATATCAATGGCACCGGCGTAGACTGCATCAGGGGTATTGTAACTAACATAGGCGGTTTCATCAACAATATCAACATGCGAGGCAGTTAAGTTTTCACCTCCCCGAAAGGATGGCGGATTTACTTGGGCCACCAAGGTCAATGGATAATCCCCTGCTTGTTCATCAAGAAAACGGGATTGTGCTCCACCTTGTTCCTCACCAAAAATGTCCAATACACCACTATTATCATAGTTAATGCTGCTTTCAAGAACAGCTCCATTTTCTTCAAGCGAAAGATTATCTTCTTCACTTACAAAAACAGTTGTCGAATCGGAACAAGAAATTAGGAAGATGGCCGAGAATAGACAAAGAAGTACTATTCTTTTCATAATATGTAGGCTTTAGTAGTTCGGTAATAGTGTAACGTACCTAAAACCTGTATGTTATGTGAAATGTGCTATTTTTTCGACGAAATGCACAATATCATTGAAATATTTTCAATAAATAAGAAAATTCTTACAATAATTCATAATTTTCCAGCCTTTTCCAACGCAAACAAAATGATAATGGGTATCGCCAATAGTATGACCATAAAGGTATCTGTCATCAACAAAGAGGGCCGGAACAATAATGTGGTTAAATATCCTCCAATAGCTCCCCCGAAATGGGCACTATGGCCAATATTTCCAATACGACTTTTCATTCCATAAATAGAATATAGCAAATAGCCAATACCTAAAACATAAGCGGGTAGCGGAATGGGGATAAACATGATACCCAATCGCATATCAGGCTGTAACAATATTGCGGAATAAAGAATGCCCGTTACTGCTCCGCTCGCCCCAACGGCACTATAGTAAGGCTCGTCCTTATGGAAGGATAATGCCAAAAGACTTCCCGCCAAAAGACTGATAAAATAAATAATCAAAAATCGCGTGGAGCCGAAAGCACCCATAACGACATCTGCGAAAAAGAACAAGGTGAACATGTTAAATAGAAGGTGTGCAAAATCAACATGTAAAAATCCTGAGGTCAGGGTTCGTTCCTTTTGGCCGGCTCTAACACCACCAATACTGAACTTATAACGCTCAAAAAAAACACGGTCATTAAAACCTCGAATTGAAACCAAAATGTTTGCGGCAATTATTGCAATGGTAGCCGCATGTAAGTCATACATCGTACGCAGTTTGGGTTTAAATATAGCTATATTTGACCATTCAATTAGCGTATGCAATTATTGGTTTATCTCTTGGCCTACCCTATCCTTTGGTTGGTTTCTAGACTTCCATTTCGGGTACTATATTTGATTTCTGATTTACTCTTCCCCTTGGTCTATCATATAATTGGCTATAGAAAAAAAGTGGTGCGTGATAATTTGGCTTTGGTTTTTCCTGAAAAAGACAAATCCGAGTTAAAAACTATAGAGCGGAAGTTTTATCGCCACATGTGCGATATGTTTTTGGAAATGGTGAAAACCTTGGGAATATCTGAAAAGGAACTTCAGCGACGGTTTACCTTCACCAATGTCGAAGTTATTCATGAACTTGAGGAGAAGAATAAAAGCATGATGACCTTATTTCCGCATTATGCGAGCTGGGAGTGGACCATTGCACTTGATTCTTTGATTCAGTCCAAGGGGCATGCTATTTATCAACCTATTGGCAATACCCATTTTGACAACCTGGTTCGGAGTATTCGTGAGAAATTTGGAACTACATTAATATCAACCCGCGAAACGCCAAAAACCATTCGGACCAATCGCCTCAACAATGTACTTAGCATTTATGGCATTTTGAGCGACCAATCCCCTCAAATGTCACGAACAAAACACTGGGCCGAGTTTATGGGTATAAAAGTGCCCGTTCATGTTGGAGCTGAAGTATTATGCAAAAAACTTGACATTCCGGCAGTCTATTTAAAGGTAAGAAAGTTAAAACGTGGCCATTATCAGGGCACCTTTACCCTATTGGCCGAAAATCCAAAGGAACTCAAGGATTATGCTATTACCGAAGCCTTTTTAAAGGAAACGGAAAAGTCCATTCGGGAGGCACCTGAGTTTTACTTCTGGACTCATAAACGATGGAAACATCGCAATAAAATCCCTAAGGAATTTTTGGAACAGGAATAACAAATTCCTCTTGCAATGTGTATCTTAAAGGCATAATTCGCTTTTATGAAAGACATTGAAATTGCGCGCAAGGCCACCCTTCAACCCATCACGGATATTGCAGCGAAATTGGGTATTCCTTCCAAAAAATTGGAACCTTACGGCAGGAATAAAGCAAAAATCCCTGTTGATTTAATCGATACTGAGAAAGTGGCACAGTCTAACCTCATTCTGGTATCTGCAATTTCACCTACACCCGCAGGAGAAGGAAAAACTACGATGTCAATTGGATTGACGGACGGCTTGAACCGTATTGGAAAGAACGCGACGGTGGTATTGCGCGAACCCTCTTTGGGACCTGTATTCGGTATAAAAGGTGGTGCCACCGGAGGTGGTTATTCGCAGGTTTTGCCCATGGAGGATATCAATCTTCATTTCACAGGCGATTTTGCGGCCATTGAAAAGGCCCACAACTTATTGGCGGCCTTGATTGACAATAATCTACAAAGCAAGACCAATTCGCTGCAGCTTGACCCACGCACCATTTCTTGGAAACGGGTATTGGACATGAACGATCGTTCACTGCGTAACGTAATTGTTGGACTTGGTGGAACGGCTTCTGGAATTCCCAGGGAATCTGGTTTCGATATCACTGCAGCTTCTGAGATAATGGCCATTCTTTGTTTGGCCAATAATATTGCCGATTTAAAAAAGCGCTTAGGTGGTATATTCATCGGTTTTACTTTTGGAGGAGAGCCCATTTATGCTAAGGATTTAAAGGCAGAAGGGGCCATGACAGCCCTTCTCAAAGACGCAATCAAACCCAATTTGGTGCAAACCCTTGAGGGTAATCCGGCGATTATTCATGGAGGACCGTTTGCCAATATTGCTCAGGGTACAAACTCCGTTATTGCTACTAGAATGGGAATGACCTTTTCAGACTACACGGTTACCGAAGCTGGGTTTGGGTTTGACCTGGGTGCAGAAAAGTTTTTCGATATCAAATGCCAAAGTGCTGGGCTTTCGCCAAAAGCGGTTGTCTTGACCGCCACTATTCGTGCCTTAAAATACCATGGTGGTAAACCTTTGGCCGAACTGACCGACCCCGATGTTGAGGCCCTGGCAAAGGGACTTTCGAATTTGGAAAAGCATATTGAAAATATAAAACAGTTCAATGTAGAACCCATAATATCAATCAACCGGTTTGTATCGGATACCGAGGAAGAAATTGAGGTAATCAAGAAAAAGGCTAAAGAATTGAAAGTAGAAGTGGCTTTGGCCGAAGTATGGGCGAAGGGTGGCGAAGGGGCTATCGATTTGGCACAGAAAGTATTTGAAGCCTGCTCTCGTTCGAACAGTACATTCACACCAATGTACGATTGGAAGGATTCAATCACAGATAAAATTGAAAAAATTGCCACGAAAATCTATGGTGCTGAACATGTCGATTATAATGCACAAGCAAAAAAAGACCTCAGGAAAATTAAAAGTTTAGGTTTGGAACATCTACCAGTTTGTGTGGCGAAAACCCAAAAATCGCTATCTGACAATCCTAAGCTATTGGGTAGGCCAAAAGACTTCATCATCACCGTACGTGAAATTGAAATCGCCGCTGGGGCTGGATTTGTCATACCCATTACCGGCAATATTATGCGAATGCCGGGATTACCTGCCAGACCAGCATCTGAGGGTATTGACATCGATGATAACGGCACCATAAGTGGCCTTTTCTAAAACGGCTTTAAATACCAGCGATATCCTTTATCTCTTGTATTATTCGGTCGGCCAATCCGTCAGCCTCTTGCCGGCTTTTGGCTTCCGTATAAATACGAATGATAGGCTCAGTATTTGATTTTCTTAGATGCACCCAATTTTCAGGAAAATCAATCTTTACCCCGTCAATGGTAGTTACCTCTTCATCTTTGTATTTTTCATGTATGGCCACCAATAGGGCATCGACATCCAATTCAGGTGTCAGTTGAATTTTCTTTTTGCTCATGAAGTAAGCAGGGTAACTGGCACGTAATTCCGCAACGGTTCCGCCTTTTTCTGCCATAAGCATCAAAAACAAGGCGGTGCCCACCAGGGCATCACGACCATAATGGCTTTCTGGGTATATGACGCCCCCATTGCCCTCTCCACCAATAATTGCGTTATTGGCTTTCATTTTGGCCACCACGTTTACTTCACCTACGGCAGCGGCCTCATAGGTGCCACCATGCTTTTCAGTGATATCCCTAAGCGCGCGTGAGGAAGATAGATTGGAAACCGTATTTCCAGGAGTTTTACTCAATACAAAATCTGCGCAGGCCACTAGGGTATACTCCTCACCAAACATTTCACCATCATTGCTAATAAATGCCAAACGATCTACATCAGGATCTACCACAATACCAAAATCAGCGTTCTCTTCAACTACCTTTTGGGAGATATCACCCAAGTGCTCTTTTAAGGGTTCAGGATTATGGGGGAAATGCCCAGTTGGGTCACAGTAAAGTTCAACAACTTCAACTCCCAAAGCTTCCAATAGTTGTGGTATAGCTATTCCTCCAGTGGAATTAACACCATCAACAACAACTTTAAAATTTTTATCTCGAATCGTTTGGGCATCGACCAAACTTAAATCCAAAACTTCTTCAATATGTTTTTCTATGAACGTGTCATTGGTATTGATTTCACCTAGGTCATCGACTTCGGCAAAATCAAACGCTTCATTTTCCGCAATTTCCAAAATCTTTTTTCCTTGTTCAGCATCCAAAAACTCCCCTTTTTCATTCAAAAGTTTTAGTGCGTTCCATTGTTTCGGATTATGACTCGCCGTTAAGATGATTCCACCATGTGCTTTTTTCAACGGAACTGCAATTTCAACTGTCGGGGTTGTTGATAGCCCCAGGTCGATGACATTAATGCCTAATCCTACTAGGGTCGAAGTGACCAAATTTTGGATCATCTCACCAGAAAGACGTGCATCTCTACCGATAACGACTGTCAAATCATCTTCTTTGGAATATTCCTTGAGCCAAGTCCCATAGGAAGCAGCAAATTTTACAGCATCAACAGGAGTTAAATTATCAGCTGTTTTGCCACCTATAGTACCCCGTATGCCTGAAATGGATTTAATTAATGTCATCTTGTTAAAAAAGTTTTTGCAAATATATGCTCATGTTTCTTTAGCAATGTTGCCAATTTGTAAATTCGAAAGGTGAATTTCCTGGCCCATATTTATCTTTCCTTTGACGACCCAGAAATTACCTTGGGTAATTTTTTTGCAGACCATATCAGGGGAAATAAGTATCAGCACCTACCTATTAAAGTGCAAAAGGGCATTTTATTGCATCGAGAAATCGATACATACACCGATGCTCACCGGATAGCAAAACAAAGCAGTAAAAGGCTTCATAAGAACTATAGCCATTACAGCAGGGTAATTGTAGATATCTATTACGATCACTTTCTGGCCAAAAACTGGAATGTGTATTCCGAGTTGGTCTTAGATGAATTTGTCACTAATTTTTATCATTTACTACAAGAAAATTTTGAAATCCTTCCCTTGGGCACACAACGAATGATGCCTTATATGGTTGCTGATAACTGGCTTGTAAACTATGCCAACCTAGAAGGCATTTCACGGGTGCTCCATGGTATGAACCGACGCACAAACAATCGTTCGCGGATGAATTATGCTATAGATGATCTACAAGAACATTATGAAGCATTTGAAAGTGAATTCACGGCCTTCTTTAAAGAATTGATTACCTTTTCCCAACAAAAATTTAACGAACTATGCGAAAACTGATTTTCTTATGTGCCCTGGTTCTATTTGCACAATGCAAAAAGGCCCCCGAAGTTGTTCCGACCGGTTTGGTCACTGAAAAAGCCATGGTGGTATCGGCACGTGAAGAAGCCTCAAAAATTGGAGTTGAAATCATGGAACAGGGCGGTAATGCCTTTGATGCCATGGTAGCCACTGAAATGGCCTTGGCCGTTGCCTTTCCTTTCGCTGGAAACCTTGGCGGAGGTGGCTTTATGGTCTACCGCACCAATGAAGGCGATGTAGGCGGAATCGATTATCGTGAAAAAGCACCCTTATCCGCTCATAAAGACATGTATTTGGATTCATTGGGTAATGTTATCCCTAATATGAGTACTGTTGGGGCAACCGCTGTTGGCGTTCCTGGAACGGTTGCAGGAGTCATCGAAGTGCACAAAAAATTTGGATCACTTCCTTTGGAGACCATTCTTCAACCGGTTATTGAATTGGCACAAAAAGGAGTGGTCGTTACCGAAAAACAGGCCAAACGCCTTGAAGGATTGCGTGAGCGTGTAATTCAAGTGAGTGGAGATAGCACCAAGTTTGCTCAGGTCTTTACTGTTGGTGATACCATTAAATATCCCAAATTGGCTAATACGATATCCAAAATCATGAAAGAAGGCCGTGATGGGTTCTACAAAGGTGAAGTGGCAGAAAAGTTGGCCCAATTTATCCAAGATAATGGAGGGTTCATCACGACCGAAGATCTGATGAAATATGAAGCAAAATGGCGAGACCCAGTTATTTTCAATTACAAGGACTTAAGGATTATTTCAATGAGTCCACCCAGTAGCGGTGGCGTCACCATGAACCAAATGTTCAAAATGATGGAACCCTTTGATATTGGAAGCTATGGGCATAACTCCGCGAAATCAATCCAGCTGTTTACTGAAGCAGCGCGAAGGGCATATGCCGATCGTAATTTCTTTTTAGGTGATCCTGACTTTGTAGACATTCCTCTGGATGAGTTAATGAGCGATACCTATTTAAAGGAACGATTCTCCAGTTTTTCCTTTGAAAAGGCCACACCTTCCGACAGTGTTTCACATGGGGCAATCGAAATCGTTGAGAGCATGGAGACTACCCATTATTCCATAGTTGATGCAGAAGGCAATGCAATTTCTGCCACAACGACA
>CAYNUM010000050.1:0-9635 GCA_964400025.1 uncultured Croceivirga sp. | reverse complement strand
ATTGCAGGTACTTCTGGCAATTTGACTTTATCCCCTCGTTTCCATGAAACTGCAGGATATACACTTATAACTGAAGATAAACCATCTGAAACTTTCGAACTACTGACGATGGGTAGAGGATACTATTATGAAATTCTTGAAGTACATAAGTGTTTGAGAGAAAAACGATTTGAAAGTAAGCTTTGGTCCTATGACGATAGTAAGAATCTTATTTCACTTCTTGACAGAATTCGTGAAATATGCCAAATACGTTTTCCTTTTGAGGCCTAGTAATAGTGCAGGATTGGTAATTTTTACGATATTTGATTTTACACATAATTTGAATGTATGGGAATGAATAAAAACACAGTACTGGCATATGCTACAATTATTATGATTGTGGTGGGGTTGGGAATGATAGCTCTGGGAGCTTTTAAATATGACGAGGTAGCTGGTTATGGTTTTGCTGCTGTAGGAGTTGGCTTTTTTGCCGTGGCTTGGGTCTTTAACGCTTTAAAGGGCCGGGTGTAAATTCGAATTGCCCTTTAAATAAAATGGACGAAGTTCATTACTATTCGTAACTAGTTTCTAATAACCCTTAACTCACAAAATGTCTGACGATAAAAAAGTCATTTTCTCGATGACCGGGGTCACCAAGACCTACAAAAACGCGAACACCCCTGTTCTTAAGAATATTTATTTAAGTTTTTTCTATGGAGCCAAAATCGGAATTCTTGGTCTTAATGGTTCAGGTAAGTCAACCTTGCTCAAGATTATAGCTGGGGTTGATAAAAACTATCAAGGAGATGTTGTTTTTTCCTCTGGTTACACGGTGGGTTATTTGGAGCAAGAGCCCCAGTTAGACCCGAACAAAACTGTTTTAGAAGTGGTGAAGGAAGGTGTTGCCGAGACGGTTGCCATTCTTGATGAGTACAACAAGATAAATGATATGTTTGGTTTGCCCGAAGTCTATGAAGATGCAGACAAGATGCAAAAACTCATGGATAAACAAGCTGAACTTCAAGATAAAATTGATGCCAGCAATGCATGGGAACTTGATACGAAACTAGAAATTGCCATGGATGCCTTGCGCACACCTGATGCTGATAAAAAAATTGAGGTATTGTCCGGGGGCGAACGTAGAAGGGTTGCACTTTGCCGTTTGTTATTAAAAGAGCCAGATGTTCTTTTGTTGGACGAGCCCACTAACCATTTGGACGCAGAATCGGTTCACTGGTTAGAACATCATTTGGCCCAATATAAAGGTACCGTAATCGCGGTTACTCACGACCGTTACTTTTTGGATAATGTTGCAGGATGGATTCTTGAATTGGACAGGGGAGAAGGTATTCCTTGGAAAGGAAATTATTCGGGATGGTTGGACCAAAAGGCGAAGCGATTGGCACAAGAAAGCAAGCAAGCTTCAAAAAGACAAAAAACTTTGGAGCGTGAGTTGGAATGGGTGCGTCAAGGAGCAAAAGGCAGGCAGGCCAAACAAAAGGCGCGATTGAAGAACTATGACAAATTAGCCAGTCAAGACCAAAAACAACTTGAAGAGAAATTGGAAATATATATTCCCAATGGTCCACGATTGGGCACCAATGTAATTGAGGCCAAGGGTGTGAGTAAGGCCTATGGTGATAAGTTGTTATATGAAGACCTGAACTTTAATCTCCCTCAGGCTGGTATTGTTGGAATCATAGGTCCGAATGGTGCAGGTAAAACGACCATTTTTCGAATGATAATGGGTGAGGAGAATCCTGACAAAGGAGCATTCTCAGTGGGAGAAACTGCAAAATTGGCTTATGTAGATCAATCCCATTCCAACATTGACCCCGATAAGTCAATTTGGGAAAATTTCAGTGACGGCCAAGAATTGGTGATGATGGGTGGAAAGCAGGTTAACTCTCGGGCCTACCTTAGCCGTTTCAATTTTTCGGGAAGCGAACAAAACAAAAAGGTGAGTATGCTTTCAGGGGGCGAGCGTAACCGCCTACACCTTGCGATGACCTTAAAAGAGGAAGGTAATGTATTACTTCTTGATGAACCGACTAATGATTTGGATGTAAATACCTTGCGGGCCCTTGAGGAAGGATTGGAAAGTTTTGCAGGCTGCGCGGTAATCATTTCTCACGACCGATGGTTTTTAGATAGAATCTGCACACATATTTTGGCATTTGAGGGTGACTCACAAGTATATTTCTTTGAAGGCTCTTTTTCAGACTATGAAGAAAATAAAAAGAAACGCCTTGGCGGTGATCTTATGCCAAAAAGAATCAAATACAAAAAATTGGTGAGATAAGGTATATTTAATTCGAGTGCTCCGAAAATCATTGGAGAGCCTAACTTAGACAATTTGTTGAAATCAACCTTGTTCTCCTTTCGTGTCGCAAACATCTAAGGATATTCAGACCATGAACATATAAAAAAGGATTCCTCTATTACTTCCTACAAAATTGGATTTTACATAGTGCGATTGTAGACATCTTTTCTACCATTTGTCCGATTTTACTTTGAACTATAATTCTTTGGTCGTCAATGGGTGATTTTTCGACGAAAAATTGCCTCAAAAGCTCATTTATGCGGCTATTTTAAATAACATTGCAGGATAAGCGTTATCACCCTAAATACAATGTTGTTCCATTAAATTACTGAAGTGGTCATCGGAAATGTAAGTTCTCATTCAAATGCTGTATCGACTCTTGAAGATCAGGGATTTTCTACATTTCTGATTCGCGGTGAAGAAGTTCTGAGAATATCTCAGACTGCTGATTTTCAAGAGAAATGGCGGAGACTTCGTGAAAAAGTAGAATCATATTCAACGCTTCAGTCTAAAGGTTATATACAATCTTGGTATCAGTTTTATAAAAAGGACTTTGAACCTGTTCTATGTATTGGTCAACAAGGAAACCTTTTGATTGGGGCGATGTTTTTGGCTTGGCATAGAAGTGAGAAATATCTAGTACATGCCGGGCAAAACATGGCGGAGTATCATGGTTGGTTGGCACAATCCGAATTTGAAAAACAGTTCCTCAGGAATTCACTTCATATCATTAAGAAAAATTTCAAACTAAAAAAATGGAGTTGGCGATGGATGCCGCCAAATACCGACCTAAAGTTGCTGAAGGAAGCCCTTCCTAAGAAAATGGCGTTACTTTCAAAAACCGAAAGCTCACCTAAATGGAACTTGAAAAATCCTGAAAAGTTGAATAAGCTTTTAAGAAGTAGGTCTTTGAAGTCTAAAATGAAGCGATTTCAAAGAAGGGGTGAGGTTGTTTATGAGGTCATTCAAAATCGCGAACGCTTACAAAAGGTATTGGAACAGGCTAAGCAGCAGTATGATTTTCGACAAGAAGGTACTTATGGTAATCCTGGTTTTGAGAAAGACCCAAATAAGGAAGGTTTTACCTTGGCCTTGTTTGATGCCGGTGTTGTTCATGCAAGTGCACTTTGGTTGAACGATCGAGTATTATCCTTTCATTTAGGCTCAAAAGATGAAAAAAGGGTCTGTTTGGGTTTGATGAGCTATGATCCCACCGAATCAAAAGGTTCCCCTGGAACATTATTATTGGTCGAACTCGCCAAACACTTGTCGAACGAGGGGTATGATTATCTCGACCTGACTCCGGGAACGAATTCCTATAAAGATAGGTTTGCCAATGAATACTTCACATTGTACATGCCCACTATCTATTTCAGTCGTTCGTATCGCCTAATTTTTGAGCGTTTCAAGATAGTTGCTGAAAAGTTCATCAGAAAAGTAGCACTTAGAGTGGGAATAAAGGTGGGTACACTTCGTGATTTAAGACACAGTTTTGATGAGTTACCGACCAATATTGAAAAAAAGAAGCGCAATTATTCAAGTGGTGAATTGCTCAAAAACTTTTTGTTGAAGAAGATACAGCTGAAAATATATGTCATCAACAAAACAAATAATGTTCAAGTTGACAAGAATGATTTAGATCATCAAAAATTCGAATCCCTCTTATCGTATGACGACTATAGTCCATTTATGCAGCGCAGGGAACTATCCAAGCACGCCATAAAAAAGTTTTCTGATGATGCTGAATTGTATTCGCTTTCCGAAAATGGCCAGTTGATTTGGTTTGGATGGCTAATGAATACCAAGAAGCCCCTTCACCTATATAACTTTCCAGTACCTCTTGAACTTGAGGAAGGAATAGTTTTAGGTGATTTTTATTTTAATTCAAAGTATGCCGAACAAGAGCTTTTTTCAAATAATGTTGAAAAAATGCTAAACGCAATGCCTGTTGGAGAGAAGGAAAAAAAGTACCTCATTTTACATAAAGGTCAAACAATTACCGATGAGGTCATAAAGAAGTGGGATATGCAAGTTCAAGAGGTCAAAACATGGTTTAGGATTCTGTACTTCTTTAAATTCCCAATCAAAATCTAGATTTCCCTATCACAAATTTGAATTGTCTACAACAACTTTTTGAAAGAAGATCATTTGAAGGGTATTGAGGCTTTTCTATCTTTCAATTGGTTCTCCGTACAAGACCAACAGCGCAATACTTTCAAAAAATAAATTCCTCTTAAGTGCTATAAACATTACGGTAGATGAAGATTTAAAATATTTTGTTTATTCCAAAACATCTAAATGAAAACCACTGACGTATATAAACCAGACACTTGCAAATTGTATTTGTAGAAAGTAAAAATTAATATCATGACAGAAACTAAAAGTAACAACAGTCTAAAGGTAATCGCTGGTTTGTTGGGTGTTGTCCTACTAGGAACCATTATTTACACCGTTAGCTTGTACCAAGACAAGAAAAAAACCACCAATGCTCTTAAGCAAGAGAAAGACTTGGTAGTTGAAGATTTGAACAGTCTTAAGTCTGAATATGACAAGGCTATTTTGGAGAGCAACGCCACCAATGAAGAGCTAGTCGCGGCACGTGATAGAATCGCTAAGTATATCGATTCTGTACAGACCATGAAAGCAGACATTGCTTCATTATCGAGATATAGAAGACAGGTCAGTCAGTTAAAAGCAGAGCGCGAAGAGTTGTTGAAACAAGTAGACTCTTTGACCACTTCGAATACGCTATTGGCGATGCAACGTGACAGTACGTTCGTTGAGTTGGAAAAACAGACCATTTTCAATGACTCTTTAGTAGTTCAGAACACTCAATTGGCCGATGCAGTCGAAAGAGGTTCTGCCCTTAACCTTTCAGAATTTAAAATTGATGCAGTAAGAGAGAGAAACAGTGGTCGTTTGGTTTCTACCCAACGTGCTAAAGCAACCGACAAGTTTAAAGTTTGCTTTACTGTAGCTGACAACGCCATCGCTCAGGCTGGCGATAGAGAGTTCTTTATCGAGGTATTAGATCCACAAGGTAATGTTGTAGGTGATGGAATGTCAACCAGTAATGATGATGGAGCTTCCATCAGCTATACCAAAGGCACTAACTTCTACTTTGAAAACAGTGCTTTAGATGTTTGTGATTACGTCAACAAGCCAGCAGGTGATTTCCAAAAAGGAAATTATATGGTAAATGTTTATGACGATGGATTGAAATTGTTAGGAACATCAAAGTTCACTTTGAAGTAAGAAGAACAGAACACTATCCATTATATATGAAAAAGGGCTCCAAGAAACTGGAGCCCTTTTTTAGTATCTAAAGGAATATTTATTTCAAACTACCTACCATATCTTCAGGTTTCACCCATTCGTCATACTCTTCAGCCGTTACATATCCCAAATTGATGGCTTCTTCTTTGAGTGTTGTACCATTTTTATGAGCGGTATTGGCAATTTCTGCAGCTTTGTAGTAACCAATTTTGGTATTCAACGCGGTGACTAACATTAAAGAATTGTTCAATAGTGTTTTTATGGTATCGTGATTAGGTTCAATACCAATGGCACAGTTTAGGTCGAAACTAACACAGGCATCTCCCAGTAGTTGCGCTGATTGTAAAATATTCGCCGCCATCATTGGCTTAAATACATTTAGCTCGTAATGACCTTGGGTACCGCCTACCGAAATCGCCACATCGTTACCGATTACCTGTGCACAGACCATTGTCATGGCCTCACATTGGGTGGGGTTCACCTTTCCGGGCATTATGGAACTTCCAGGTTCATTGGCCGGAATAATGATTTCTCCAATACCCGAGCGAGGGCCCGATGCCATCATTCTAATATCATTCGCTATCTTATTTAAGGAAACAGCCAGTTGTTTCAATGCACCGTGGCTTTCAACAATGGCATCATGCGCTGCCAAAGCCTCAAACTTGTTTTCGGCTGTTATAAATGGGAGCCCGGTAAATTCGGCAATATATTTTGCAACGAGAACATCATAGCCTTTTGGGGTATTTAATCCAGTTCCAACTGCGGTACCTCCAAGTGCTAGCTCAGCTAGGTGGGGTAAGGTATTTTTCAACGCTTTAAGACCATGGTCCAATTGCGAAACGTAGCCAGAAAATTCTTGACCAAGGGTTAGGGGAGTAGCATCCATCAGATGTGTTCGGCCAATTTTAACCACTTTCTTAAAGTCTTCAGATTTCTTTTGAAGGGTATTTCTTAATTGCTCGATTCCAGGAATGGTCACTTCAACTATTTTCTTGTAAGCAGCAATATGCATACCTGTCGGGAAAGTGTCATTTGAAGATTGGGATTTGTTTACATCGTCATTGGGCTGTATGGTTTTTTCTCCTTCGCCAATTTTTTTTCCGGCAATTTCATGCGCCCTATTGGCAACCACTTCATTGACGTTCATATTGCTCTGGGTACCCGAACCCGTCTGCCAAACAACCAATGGAAATTGGTCGTCATGTTTCCCTTCCAGTATTTCATCGCATACTTGCGCGATTAAATCCCTTTTTTCCTGAGTAAGCACTCCTAATTCATGATTGGTAAATGCCGCCGCTTTTTTCAAGTAAGCGAAACCATAAACCACTTCAAGGGGCATTGAGGCGCTTGGGCCTATCTTAAAATTATTTCGGGAACGTCCGGTCTGAGCGCCCCAGTACTTATCAGCGGGAACCTCAACTTTCCCCATTGTGTCTTTTTCAATCCTAAATTCCATTGCTAAAAATTTTGCAGTACAAAGGTAATCGATGCAAGGCTTTTCAATTCCTGATAACTGTTAGGAATTATATTTTTTTAAGTGGGCTTGCAAATTTTATGTTTTTGGGATTATCTTTGCATAACAAATAGAGATTCATGGTAGAATTTGACCAATACTTAGGATTTTTAGCATTCTTGACCATTTTGACCATAGGCTTTTGGTTGATGATATTTTTATTGACTTTCGTGGTGCCATATTGGTTGACGGGAAATCTCTTGGAAATGTGGAAAGAAAGACGCGCAGCTAAACGAGCTGAGCTTGAAGAATAAAAAAAGGAGCGATTTCGCTCCTTTTTTGTTTTTATGGTCCGGCTTAGGTTTACGTACCAAACTCTTCCCCACCACCGTCATAATCTCTTTGCTGGTTGCCGCCTCTCTTCTTTTTCTGATTGAAGCGATAGGTAAAGGCCAGGTTAAAACTCCTCACCCGCCATTGAAATTCACTATCGCTTTGAAAGAACGGGGTAATTGTCTCGCTTACCCGTCTTCTACTGTTGAATACATCACTTACATTAAAAGCCAATGAAGCCTTTTCTTTGAATAGATCTTTACTAAAAGCGAGGTTTAGTGAAAAGATGCCTTGATTTCTGGTCTGGGCATTTTCTGTAGGGCCCCGATAAAATATTCGGGTCTGCCAATCGACACTGCCCGGAAGGGTAATTTTATTGTTCAAGCGAATGAACCAGCTCAAGTTTTCGGCATCAAAGTTTTGTCCGTTAAAATCTCCCCTTGTAATGAGATTAAAAAGGTTGGCGTTGATATTAAGATTCCATTTTCGGGTTGGACGATAATTTCCAGTAAGATCAAATCCATAACGGTCATTTCGAGCTAAGTTGGCAGGGGTCCTTCTTAAAACACTGACTAATTCTCCATCAAAAAGTACATCCTCGCCAGTATCTTCAGTAATAAATGAGATTACATTGGTCGCCCTTTGAAAATAGTTGAACCATTAAAGGTAAATTTCTTCCATCTTTTTAGGTAACCTAGGTCGATTTGATTGGAGAAACTGGGCACAAGGCTTGGATTACCTTGAAATAAATTGGTCGGGCTTGAACGAGATGGAAAAGGATTCAAGAAAAATGAACGGGGCCTGCGTATTCTTCGGTTGTAGCCCAATTGAAAGCTTTCTTCTTCACTAATTTCATAATTCAAGTTCAAGGTAGGAAAAAGTCCATCGAAATTATTTCGATTGAAATCATTGGTTTCGATTTGATTGATAATCAAACGAGTCGCCTCATATCGTAAACCGGCCAGAAATGAAAACTTATTGAATTTGCTACCATATTGGGTATAAAAAGCATTGATGGTTTCTTTGTAATCCAAAACATTGCTTGGATTTGAAATGCCAAGCTCTTGTTCAGTGGGTTGTATGAAGACAACGTCGTAATCTGTATTCAGTTTATTGAAGTCACCTCGATAGCCCAATTCAAAGTTTCCTGATTTACCAATGGGCATGGTATAGTCAGTTTGAAAGAACACACGTCGTTGGTCTTCTGCGGTGCGAACACTTTCGCTGTCGAACCCATTTTGTACAATCAACGATTCTTCAACCTCGTCACTTTCTTCATATTGAAAAGCAAAGGTCAGGGTATGGTCAGAATTGCCATTGAACTGTTTGTCATAATTGAAAGAGTACTGAAAGGTTTGGTCAAGTTCAGTTTCCGGATCGAAGCGAAAACCTGAACTCGAATTCCCATTACTGTCACGTTGAAAGAAGTTGTTTGTTGTTTCACTTTCATTGTCCGAGTCCCGAATAAAAATAGATTGGGTGATAGAAGAGGTTTCATTCACATACCACTCTACCCCAAAGTTGGCATTCAGCCCTTTGCGAATACGTTCGCGCTCACTTTCTTCTCGAAGTGCATTGGTAAAAACTCCATTTGCGTCAAAGAAATCCGTATCATTCAAAGAATTACCGGGTCGGGTTCGATAGTTATAACCAGTATTGGTAAAGAAGTTTAAATCACCTGTTCTGTAGTTAATATTACCGTTAATACCTGCTGAGCTTGGATAGCCCCCATTTACGGTCAATGCTCCATTGAGTCCTTGAAGTTTACTTCTTCTTAGAATGATATTGATTATTCCACCAGAGCCTTCAGCATCATATCTCGCGGAAGGTGAAGTGATTACTTCGACTTTTTCTATAGACTCTGCCGGCAGTTGTCTAAGTGCTTCAGTGCTATTAAGACCAGTAATAGCAGATGGCTTTCCGTTGATAAGAATACGGACGTCATCGTTTCCGCGTAATTGAACATTTCCCTCTACATCAACCGATACTGATGGAACATTGTCTAATACATCGCTTACCGTTGCACCCTGAACGGTAAGGTCTTTTCCAACCTTGTAGATTTTTTTGTCCACTCGTAGTTCTACTGTGGTTCGTTCGGCAACGACATCAACCTCCTGAAGCTGTTTAACATCTTGTGATAAGGATATAACTCCTAAATCCATATTTGAACGCAATAGCTGGCGTTCTTTCCTGTAGGTAACATATGAAATATATTCAACGGAAATATTAAACATGCCAGGGGCAGTGTCCACCTCGAATTTTCCATTTTCA
>CAYNUM010000049.1:0-9682 GCA_964400025.1 uncultured Croceivirga sp. | reverse complement strand
TAAGACATACTCCGAAACCACAGAAATGGCAAACCCAAAAATGAAAACGCTACTTACAATCAGAAAAATAGTAAAAATCTGAGCACTTTGATCCAGTGGCCTTACCTCAGAAAAACCCACCGTGGTCACCGTAATTATCGTCATGTAAATTGCCTCAACCCAGGTGTACGATGCGACGAACTTGTATCCAATGACACCAATAATAAAAACCAATATCATTAGTGATAGGGCAATCGTGAGTTTGGAGCGGAAAAGCTTTATCATAAATCAAAAACAGAAGTTCGTTTGGCATACACCAAATCCTTGATTTTCAACCAGAAAGCAATAAAAAGATAAAGTGCAAAACCAAAACCCAATGTTACAAATGTTAGGTAAATGAATGTGGTTCGAACTACCCTCGCTCTTATGCCCAGTCGTTCTGCAATTCGTTCACAGACTTCAAAACCTCTTTTTTGGAAGTAATACAGTAAATCGTAAATCCAGCGCATTGTTAAATTTAGTTTTTTCTTCCCAATAACGTATGGCCCACTTGACATTCAAGACATCTATTTTGCGAGCAATAGTCATGGTATAATTGTATTTTGGTCTGAGAATCAAATGCACTTTCTGACGGAATACCCACAGATTCGTACCTGGATACAATGCTATTCTTTTCTGGGGGAATGTTATTTAATAGGCCAAATAAACTCTCCGCATCGGAATTTCCCAAATGTTTTGAATAACAGAATTTGAGCGGTACTATCGTATTTATCAAAATGAGCTGTATAAAGCTTTTAGTCAGTGTCTTTTTTCTGGGCTTTGATTCCTTTCCAAAGGTGTAGTGATTATCCCAATACGAACTCGCAGAAATATTGAAAAGCTTACCAAACTCTTCCGTAGTTTTGGCCTCTATGAGTGCTCCAAATAAGTTTGGATGCACATGATAAAGATTTGCCAACTGGGACAATCGGATTGTTGGAAAATTTGATGGTCTCAAACCAAAGAATATTGGTTTTTGCCCAATATACTCTTGAATCTGAAATTTATTCCTGAGGTATTCATACTCCTTTCTTAAATTTTGATGATATTCATCGAAAAGTTCATGTTGTGAAAGAAATCCGGCAAGGCCAAAAAGCAAACTCTCAGCATTAACCACATTTTTCAACACCTTTTTCCATATTTTGCCTTCTATATGTTGGCCCAATGCCATAAAAGCTTCTCCATTTTTATTGAGCCCAAAATTCTTCAGTAGTAGAAGAAAAAGCACATTTTCCCAATCGTTTTTAGTCTTGACCAAAAGCTCGTTAATCACTTGGGATTTTTTCTCCAAGCGTTCAACAAATAGCCGCTGTTGCCATTGTTTCCAGACAATGTTATCTATGGTTGCAACATGTTTCTCACAATTAATGAATTTGACGTTTTGACGTTCCAATAAGTTTTTACAAGATTCTAGCAATGCAGGATCAACATAGTTTTTAAGAGATAAAGCAGGGATTTTACTGCCATCGTTTCTGAACACATCAATGTTGTCTTCCCAGACAACATGTAGAATGACATTGTTGTAATTGATGTCTTTTTCATGCCCGTGTACGTACCAATCTGAAGATTTTATATGAATTTCAAGGTTACCGGCCCATTCTTGACCATCTATTCGAACTCTAGCATTGAAAAAATCAGGGCCACTTGAGGTATTGTGCTGACCCACCTCAATAACTTCTATAGATTTGTTGGAGGAGGTTTCTAGTTCGCTACTACGAAATTTTCGAGTCTTCCACACATAATGAAGTACATCTTCGCGCATGGAACGAAAATAAATAATTGATTACCATTTGCCGGCGTAGGTCAAATCGTCACCACTGGAATTTTTTAGAAAAGCATGATTCATACTATTGATTTGCCTGATATGATGATAGTCGTGGGCCAACCAATTCACCAAGAACTTTTTGGCACTTCTGGGGCCTACCTCAGGGTGGTCAACGGTTTGTGACCAATCAGGCGACTTCAATGCAGACAGCCATTCGACAGAATTTTGTCTTTCAGCAAGAAAAGTATGTAGGGTGTAATCGAAATCTTTCTGAAGGTAGTTACGCTCCTCTGGCCATTTGTGTGGGGCAATTGGGGTCAAGGGTAAATCAGGTGTGACAAGTATTTGGCCTACCCTGGCCCTAAAATCTTCGACCTCTTCATCCAATAAATGACAGACCACTTCAAGTAGACACCACCCGTTTTGATTTGGCTTGAACAAATACTCTTCACTGGATTTACTTTCCAAAAGCTGTTGAAAGACCAATTTATTGGCAGCCAATCTTTGGATAACATCACTAGGTTTCATAACACTATTCTGAAACCTCACCTTCCCAGTTCATAAAACCGCCCTCTAAATTGTAGGTGGTTTCAATACCTATACTATTCATAATAGCGCAGGCCTGACCACTTCTGTTTCCAGAACGGCAGTAGACATAGTAGTTCTTGGACTTGTCCAACTCTTCAATACCGTCCAAAAAACCTTGGCCCAAATAAATATCGATGTTTGTGGCCCCGGGTATATAACCTTCTTCAATTTCTTCAGGAGTTCTGACATCCAAAATAAAGGCATTGTCATCATTCGCAAGCTTTTCAGTCCACTCTTCTTGGCTTAAATCCATGGGTATCGTTATTAGTGTTTACCAAAAATAAAAGTCCGAAGTAATACTCCGGACTTTTAGGTTAATTTTTTTTCACCTAAACCTTTATAGAGCATCCAATGGCTCTAGTTGAGTTCACCTTTATTTCCTGACCGGAAAGCATTGCGTCCACAGCATTTTCCACATATTTTTCTTCCACCTGTGATGCATCTTGATAATTATCATCAATAGCACCAATGTAGCGGACTATGTTAGCATTGGTGGTCTTTTCTAACAGATAAACATGTGGGGTGCGCGTGGCACCATATTGAGGAAACACTTTTTGACCTTCGTCCAATAAATAAGGAAATGTAAACCCTTTCTCTTGGGCACGAACCTTCATCTCTTCAAAACCATCACCGGGTTGTAACGCCGGGTTGTTTGGATTAATTGCGATTACCGGCACGCCCATTTCTTTGTATTTGGCATCCAAAGCAATAATTCGTTCTTCATAGGCTTTGGCATACGGACACATGTTACAGGTAAAAATGACCAAAAACCCTTTAGCATCAGGGTAATCAGACAAAGAAACCATGGTGTCGTCAATGTTTTTCAGTGAAAAATCGGCAGCAGTGTCACCAATTTTGTAACCGTCGGCAGGCATAAAGGAAATTGAAACAAAGGCCGCGATGACCAATCCTAGTTGTAAGAGCTTTTTCATATTTATTTTAAGAATTTTTCAAGTTCAGTATTCAGTTCGTCATAAGTAAAGCCCCGTTCATAGAAGGTTCTTTGTTCTTTATTGTAAATTAGGGTGGCAGGAATACCACCCTGCCAATCTTCAGAAATTTTTGGAATCCATTCATTCATCTTGGGATCGTCCAAAACGACAACCTCACCTCGCAATTCCTTTTTTTCTACATAAGGAACCAACCTTTTTTCCCACATTGATGGCATGTCTAAACTCACAAGAACGAGTTCCACACCGTTTGACTTTTGCTCTTCAAAAGTTTTTTGGAAATATGGCATTTCCTCCAAACAGGGTTTGCACCATGTTGCCCAGAAATTAACAATATAGGTTTTGTCGTCATCCCTATTCAAGATGGGAACCAGGCCGTCATAATCATAGACGGGAAAAGGTAAGGCCACTGATTCGTCTTTTGATGGCTCAACGTCAATTTCTTCATTAGTTGCCGTGACCTTATTCTTGTCACCCTGCTTGCAACCGATAACGGTAATGAGAGAGAGAACAAGAATTATCCTAAATACTTTCATAATAACCTATTACAAATTAAAAGTAACTAATGCTGTTACCAGGCTTCATTTTTTTAACAAAAGTTTATCGCGAGTTTTTCTTTTGAATTAAAAAACGGACTTTACATTTGTATATACAATTGTTGTAATAACATGAATGTAGAGCAAATTATTAAGACCGAAAAGAAATTGCCATTACCAGCACGTACCATGATTCATTTCTCCTTGGTCAGCAATAAAATTAGAGACGCCTTTGCATGTGCACTAAAACCTTATGATATGTCTGAGCAACAATTCAATGTCTTGCGCATACTACGGGGGCAAAATGGAAAACCAGCAAATCTTTCAACAATTAACGAACGTATGGTTACTAAAATGAGTAACACTACCCGTCTTGTTGATAAGTTAATGGCAAAAGGGTTTGTTGACAGGGCCGTGTGCCTTGAAAACAGACGTAAGGTTGAAATCACTATTACGGACCATGGATTAGAGACTCTTTCAAAACTGGACGAAATTATGGAAGAGACTGAAAGCCTAGTATTACAGAATTTTACGAACAAAGAACTTCAAACATTAAATCAGTTACTCGATAAATTTTAAAATGAGCAATACTATAGAAATTAGGAATTGGCGCTATGCCACGAAAAAATTTGACGCAAACAAGACCGTGTCGAATGAAGATTTAGAGACATTACTTGAAGCTACTCGTTTAAGCGCCTCTTCATATGGCCTACAACCGTATCATATTTATGTGATAACTGATCAGGCCATTAAAGAAAAACTAAGACCAGCAAGCTGGGGCCAATCACAATTAACTGATGCCTCGCACATCATCGTTTTTGCCAATTCAACAGATTTTGATGCCAATCTTGTCGATGATTATCTGGAGAACGTGGCAGAAACAAGAAACATACCACAGGAAGGACTCAAAGGATACGGTGACTTTATGAAATCAAAGTTACTTGATTTGCCAGCGGAAGTGAAAAGTGCTTGGACTACCAAGCAGGTTTACCTTGCTTTTGGAAATGCCATGCAGGCAGCGGCAGAACTGAAAATAGATACATGCCCAATGGAAGGGTTTGAACCTGACAAATACAATGAAATCCTTGGACTTGAAGAGAAGAATCAAAATGCGGCAGTGGTACTGGCGGTTGGTTATCGTTCAGAAGAAGATGATACTCAACACTACGCCAAAGTGCGAAAATCAAAAGAAGAATTATTTACACACATATAAACTAAAAACACATTTAATTTTAAAATCATGAAAAAGACAATTCTAAGCCTAGCCTTGACATTAGCATTTGGAACATTAGCTATTGCCAATCCTATTGACGGAGAAAAAAAAGAACTAAAAGCAAGCGAAAGCAAGGTAACCTGGAAAGGGTACAAAGTAGCTGGGGAACATACCGGAACCATCAATTTGCAGTCTGGATTCTTAATGATGGAAGGTGACCAACTGACCGGTGGTGAATTTACCATCGATATGACTTCAATTAATACCACTGATCTCGAAGGCGACTATAAAGGTAAACTGGACGGTCATTTAAAGTCTGATGATTTCTTTGGGGTTGCCAACCACCCAACGGCAAAATTGGTGATTACCAAAACAACTCGTTTTGAGAAAAATAGCAAATCATTTACCACTGAAGGGAATCTAACCATAAAGGGCATCACAGAACCTGTGACATTCGTAGTAACCATTTACGCCGACAAAGCGGTAGCTACTTTGAAGATTGATCGCACGAAATTTGATGTAAAGTACGGTTCAGGTATTATCGGAACAGCTAAGGACAAATTGATTTACGACGAGTTCGATATCGTTGCTGATTTAAAATGGTAATCCGAAGCTATAAAAGTTTTGATGGTTAAAAAATTTGAAACCAGCATTCGAAAATCCCGTTCAGTTTTCATGAACGGGATTTTCATTTTTTATTTGCTTTCAAAAATTACATTGTTATATTTACACCAATGAAAAGAATGAACAACAACTGGTGGTGGATTAACTTACGTCGAACGTCGTGAGCTAGTCCCTATCGTAATAATACATGAGGCTTGTCATCACGACAAGCCTTTTTTAATTGATAAAACTTAAAATGACCTTTAAACTTACCAGTAGTTACAAGAAAATACTCGCCGACACCATAACACCGGTCAGCGTTTACTTAAAGATTAGGGATAAATACCCCAATAGCATACTGTTGGAGAGTAGCGACTATCATGCCAATGATAACAGCTTTTCCTATATCTGCAGTAATCCAATCGCTTCGGTCAAAGTAGAGGATGAAGAGATGATTACTTCATTTCCTGATGGGTCAAAAGAGACAATTCAGCTTTCCGAATCAATTGATCTGACTCATAAATTGGACGAATTTGCAAAGTCTTTTCAAGTAGAGGACCTGAATTTCAAATTTGCCACAAACGGCCTTTTCGGATATATGGCCTATGACGTGGTTCGCTACTTCGAAGATGTGAGCATTTCAAAAAAGATAAATTCGGTTAGCATTCCAGATATTTTTTATGCCGTTTACCAGAATGTTATTGCCATCAATCACTTTAAAAATGAAGCCTACATTTTTTGCCATTCTTATGGTGGCGAAAACAATATTGAAGAGATAGCACAATTGCTTCAGGTTCGAAATTTTGCCACCTACAATTTTAATCGTGAAGGTACTGTTGATTCCAATCTGGAAGATGTTGAATACAAAGAGCATGTGAAATTGGCCAAAAAACATTGCCAACGGGGCGATGTATTTCAATTGGTACTTTCTAGAAGATTTTCACAAAGTTTTAAGGGCGATGAGTTCAATGTGTACCGGGCCCTTCGTTCCATCAATCCATCGCCTTATCTATTTTTCTTCGACTACGGCGATTTTAAGATTTTCGGTAGCTCACCAGAGGCGCAATTGGTAGTTAAGGAAGGTAAGGCTGAAATTCATCCTATTGCTGGCACTTACAAGCGAACGGGTAACGACGAAAAGGATGCTGAATTAGCGAAAAAACTTGCAGCTGATGATAAGGAGAATAGCGAGCATGTTATGTTGGTCGACTTGGCAAGAAATGATTTAAGTAGAAACGGAAACCTTGTTAATGTTGAAACCTACCGAGAAGTTCAGTATTTCTCTCACGTAATTCATTTGGTCTCAAAGGTCACCGGGATTAAAAAGCCTGAAATTTCAACACTTAAAATTGTGGGAGACACTTTTCCGGCAGGTACTTTGAGTGGAGCACCAAAGCACATGGCCATGCAGCTCATCGAGAAGTATGAAAAAACAAGTCGTGGCTATTATGGTGGTGCCATTGGTTTTATGGATTTCAAAGGAAACTTCAACCATGCAATTATGATTCGAACTTTTCTTAGTAAAAATCACCAACTGCATTTTCAAGCAGGTGCCGGGCTAGTGGCCGCATCAGATCCGGAAGATGAATTACAAGAAACCTATAACAAACTAGGAGCTTTGAATAAAGCTTTGGAAATCGCAGAAACTATCTAAAATGAAGAAAGTTTTAATGCTTGATAATTATGACAGTTTCACCTATAACTTGGTGCACTACCTAGAAGAATTGGGAGCAGAAGTTACAGTTAAACGCAACGACCAGTTGCATTTGGAAGAGGTAGAATCCTTCGAATATATCATACTATCTCCCGGGCCTGGAATTCCTGATGAAGCTGGTTTACTGAAACCCATCATTGAAAAATATGGGCCAACAAAGAAAATATTCGGAGTATGTCTGGGGCAACAGGCTATTGGTGAGGTCTATGGTGGTAAGCTAATCAATCTTGATACCGTATACCATGGCATAGCCACCCAAATTTCAATAACGGGTGAGGATTACATATTCAAGGATATCCCAAAAGAAATACAAGTGGGGCGCTACCATTCTTGGGTTGTTGATGCTAGTTTACCTGATGAATTGGAGGCGACTTCCTTTGATGAAAATGGACAACTGATGTCTCTGAAGCATAAAACATTTGATGTAAGAGGCGTTCAATTTCATCCTGAATCTGTGCTGACGCCACATGGAAAACAAATGCTAAAAAACTGGTTGGAAAAATGAAAGAAACTTTAAATAAATTAATCAACCACGAAATCCTTGAAAAGGACGACGCCAAAAAAATCTTGGTGAATATTGCCAAAGGGGAATACAACACCAGTCAAATTGCGGCATTCCTAACAGTTTACATGATGCGTAGCATTACTATCGATGAATTGGAAGGTTTTCGTGACGCACTATTGGAGCTTTGTTTGGCAGTAGACCTAAGCGATTACAATCCTATCGATTTATGTGGTACCGGTGGTGACGGGAAGGATACCTTCAACATTTCAACTTTGGCTTCATTTGTCACGGCCGGAGCCGGAATCAAAGTAACCAAACACGGTAACTACGGGGTTTCTTCAAAATGTGGTAGCAGTAATGTCATGGAGTTTTTAGGTATTAAATTCAGTAACGAAGCTGACTTTCTGAAGAAATCCATTGATGAAGCCGGTATTTGTGTATTGCATGCACCACTGTTCCATCCTGCAATGAAAAATGTTGCACCCATTCGAAGAGAATTGGCCGTAAAAACCTTTTTCAATATGCTAGGTCCAATGGTAAATCCGGCCTTCCCAAAAAATCAGATGGTCGGCGTCTTTAATTTGGAATTGGCTAGAATGTACGGCTACCTCTATCAAAATACGGATAAGAATTTCACCGTACTGCACGCATTGGATGGGTATGATGAAATAAGTTTAACGGGCGCTACTAAGACCATTTCACGAGGCGCCGAGGCAATGCTATCTCCACAAGATTTTGGAGTTTCAACCATTGAGGCATCAGCTATAATCGGAGGAGATGATGTAGCTGATTCCGCCAAAATTTTCACAGATATTTTAAATGGAAAAGGCACGGATGCACAAAACAATGTGGTTTGCGCCAACGCAGGGGTGGCCATCGCTACAGTTGAAAATATTTCAGTTAAAGAAGGTTTTGAAAAAGCTAAAGAGTCCTTGCTGAGCGGCAAAGGATTGGAGAAATTAAAGAAGTTGCAAGAGATAAGTAAGAATTGAGACGAATTTGCGAGGCACGAAGCAAACTGCTGAAAGATTACTTAAAAGGAACTTTCAAATCAAGGTAAACAGATTCCTTCGCTTCGTTCGGAATTTAGAATTGAATGAATATTTTAGAAAAAATAGTAGCAGATAAAAAGAAGGAAGTGGCTTTAAAAAAGTCATTAATCCCTCCCGCACAGCTGGAGCAATCAGTTCTTTTTCAACGTCAAGGGCAGTCATTGGCAGAAGCGCTACGCGCCAGTAATTCCGGAATCATTGCAGAACACAAAAGACGCTCTCCATCAAAATCAGCAATCAATCAAAATACCAATGTAGCCCAAGTAGCAAAAGGGTATCAAAATGCTGGTGTTTGTGGGATGAGTGTGCTCACCGATATCAAATATTTCGGTGGCTCACTTGAAGATTTGCTGTTAGCACGTTCTGTGGTTCAGTTTCCCTTGCTACGTAAAGAGTTCATGATAGATGAATATCAGGTTTTGGAGGCAAAGGCCCATGGAGCAGATGTTATACTACTCATTGCTGCGGTATTGAACCAATCAGAAATTAAATCATTATCTGAACTTGCCAAAAGTCTGGGTATGGATGTTCTACTTGAAGTACATAATCAAAAAGAATTGGAGAAATCAATCATGCCAAGTCTTGATATGCTGGGTGTAAATAACCGCAATCTGAAAACCTTTGAAGTAAGCCTAGAAACCAGCAAAGAGCTTTCAAGACAAATACCTGACGATTTCGTTAAAGTATCTGAAAGTGGAATCAGTTCTATCGAGGCAATCAATGACCTTAAGCAATATG